>JANLGX010000242.1 GCA_024654005.1 Gemmatimonadaceae bacterium
GGCAGCAACACCAGGCCCAGCAGTAAGCTCAGACTCCTTCGCACCACACGAGAAATCATAATGACGCACCTCACTGGAGGGGGGGGTGAATAGAACAGCCGGACCCGGGTCCCCTCTGTTTCCGGGCCTCGGCAGTGACATACATTGCACGACGGGCGCGCCATTCCCAAGCAGGCGCCGCCGCCGGCGGTTGCCCTGTCCAATCAAAAGAGCAGCCAATACAAACGCTAGGAAGAACGTGACGTTATGCCAATCCCATGCACGAGCGTATGATTACGGGGCACCGCAAGACCCAAACCTGGCGTGGCTGAGTCACGGGAACCGGCCTTGCCGCGGTTGTACAGGCCAAAGCCCCTGCAGATCGCGCTCGATGCCCCCCCTGAAAGGAATCGACAATCAGCGCGGGACTCTATGCCGCTCAACCCAGCGCAGGCCGCCGCCGCCGCCCACGGCGATGGCCCGCTCCTGATCATCGCGGGTGCGGGCACAGGCAAGACCCGGACGCTGATTTACCGCGTCGCGCACCTAATAGAGCACGGTGCGCGGCCGGAACGAATCCTCCTCCTAACGTTCACCCGCCGCGCCTCCCAGGAAATGTTATCGCGCGCCGAACGATTGGTTGGGGGAAGCAGCCGGAGCGTTCACGGCGGGACCTTTCACGCGACCAGCCATCGGCTGCTGCGGCGCTACGGCGAGGCGGCAGGAATCCCGAAGGACTTCAGCATCATGGACCAGGGCGATTCCGAGGACCTGATGCAGCTCTCCCGCGCCCAGCTCGGCTACGCCAAGGGGGCGAAGCGGTTTCCGAAAAAGGAGACGCTGCAGTACGTCTACTCCCGGCACGTGAACACGGGCCTCGAGATGCGGGACATCATCCGCGACGAGTACCCGCAGTTCACCGATTACATAGACGATTTCCGCAGGATCTACGGCGATTACACCAGGCGGAAGCACGACCGGAACCTCGTGGACTACGACGACCTGCTGCTGTTCTGGGCGGGGATGCTGGAGGAAGCGCCAGCGCTCGCGGACCGGATCGCCGCGCTGTATGACCACGTCCTCGTGGACGAGTACCAGGACACCAACGCGCTGCAGGCGCGCATCCTCCGCGGCATGTGCCGCACGCACTCGAACATCACCGTCGTCGGCGATGATGCGCAGAGCATCTACTCGTTCCGCGGCGCCAACTTCCGCAACATCCTCGATTTCCCGAAGCAGTTTTCGGGGACTACGATCGTCCCGCTCGAGCAGAACTACCGCAGCACTCCGGACATCCTGGATGTAACCAACGAGCTGATCGCGCGGGCGCAGGAGCGGTTCACCAAGCACCTCTGGACCGAGCGGGCGGTCGGGGAGAAGCCGTGGCTGGTGGCCGCGCGCGACGAACAGCAGCAGACCACCTTCGTGGTGGACCGGATCCTCGAGCTGCACGAGGAAGGAATGAACCTGCGCGACATGGCCGTGCTGTTCCGCGCCGGGTACATGTCGGCGGACCTCGAGATCGAGCTGACCAACCGGAAGATCCCCTTCGAGAAATGGGGCGGGATCAAGTTCCTGGAGACGGCGCACGTAAAGGACGTGCTCGCGTTCCTGCGCATCCTGGAGAATCCGCGCGATGAAGTCAGCTGGTACCGCATCCTCCAGCTGCTGCCCGGCATCGGCGAGACGACGGCGCGGGCCGCGATAGACGCGATGGCCGCCCTCGCGTGGGAGTCGGGCGCGTTCGGCAGGTACAACCCTCCCCCGCGGGCGCGAGCCGCGCACGCCGCGCTCGTTGCGCTCCTGGACACGCTGCGCACGAGCGAGAGCGCGGATGCCGGATCCGTCAGCGCGGAGATCGCGGGCGTGCGCTCGATGTACGACGCGATCCTGAAAGAGCGGTACGACCGACCGGAGCCGCGCCTGGCCGACCTCGACCAGCTCCAGGTCATCGCCGCCGGCTATCCCGACCGGGAGGCGTTTCTCTCGGCGCTCGCGCTCGAGCCGCCGCAGGCGACGCAGGACCTGGTCGGCGACAAGTCGCGCAGCGAGGACGACTGCCTGGTGCTGAGCACCGCGCATTCAGCCAAGGGCAAGGAGTGGGACGCGGTGTTCGTCATCTGGGCGCTGGACGGCTGGTTCCCATCATCCCGCTCGCTGTCCGATCCCGAGCAGCTGGAGGAGGAGCGCCGGCTCATGTACGTGGCGATGACGCGCGCGCGCGACCACCTCGCCGTGATCTACCCACTGAACAGCTACGGCTCGCGCATGGGATCCGATTACTTCGTGGCCCAGCTCTCGCGGTTCATCGACGCCGGCGTGCGGGAGAAGATGGAGCGCGTGACTCTGGCGGCGCCCGCCGCGGAGGCGGCGCCCGAGGTCCAGTTGCCCGCCGTAGACTTGCGGGCGCTATTGCGGGGCAGGTTTGGTTGACTCGCGACGCAAACTAGAATCATCGCCTCCTACAATACCTTAAACGACCACGTAGTACCGCCGGAAGCCGGTACACTCGCGCGACGAGTCGCGCGACGCTCGGCGGTTGGGTATGGCGTTTGCAGCCAGCGCGCTCAGGTCGGTTGTCGGCAAGAACAATTCGGAAGGAGGAAACAGTGAAAAGACGGTGGATCTACCTTTCGCTGTTGCTCAGCGCTGCATGTGCTGACGCAACCAGCGTCCTATCACCCCCGGACGTGCTATCACCTCCGGAGGCTCGGTTCAGCGAGAGCGGATCAAGGTGGGGCATCACAGTACTCGCGAATTCGTATGGCCCAGGAGGGTCTCTGTGGTATTCCACAGGCGGCTACGAGTTGTGCGAGAGTTCAAGACATATCTTCAACTGGCAGACTCTTCGGGACTCGGTTGAGTTCAGAATGATCTGCGGACCCTCACAATTCTCGGATCCGAGCTACGAGCCGTACGTCGGAGGGGTCGTCAATATCCTCGTCGAAACGGACACTGAGCCTCTATGGCTCGGCTACATCAACGCGGACGTCAGTGCAGAAGCGCAAGCGTTTGAGGTTCCTGCGGGAGCCGGCATCTACTTGGTGGCGGAAGTAAACCCTGGCTGTGAGTTCAACCGTTGGGTGACCGGTTCGGGGCAATACTACGGCCCGACCACTTTCTACTTGACCTCGGAAAGCGCCGGGCCCGTGCGGGCATATTTTTATTGCTCCCAAGGCGGTGGCGGAGGCCCAGGAGGCACAGGACTCTGAGGTGAAAGGCGCGCCCACGATATAACATCTTCAGCCCCGCGTGCGGGGCGGCAGCCGACCTCATTCGCGGCGTGCGCTTCTCTACTCGTGCAGCCCTTAGCACACCGTGGGGGATGCCGATAACCGGCATCCCCCACGCGACGCAGGACCTGGTGGACCACAATTCGCGCAGAGAGGACGACTGCCTGCGCCTGAACCTCAGCGGCCGACTGTCGACCTGCGGGCGCTGTTGCACGGGCGGTTCGGCGCCTAACGCCGGCTTTCGCTCGCGGTGTTCGCCGAGGGGTGCGCATCCACGGGCCGGTTCATATCATAGGAAGTGCCGCCAACCGGAGACTCATATGGTCGTAAACAGGTCCGTGTCGTCCGCTATTGCCGTCCTCCTCGCCGCTACCGCGCTCGGCTGCAGCGATCCTGGTGAGCCCGAAGTAGTCACCCGTGTTGAAATCATCGGCGCCATACGAACCGTCGGCGTAGGGCAGAGCATTCAATTCGAGGGGCGCGCAGCCACAAATACGGGCGCGCGCGTCGACGATCTGATCAGTTGGTCCGTATCACCGACGGGCGTCATCAGCGTGAGTGCCGAGCTGGTTACCGTCGGCGGCAGTGTGGTTAACCGTGCCACCGTGACCGGGCTGTCCGCCGGAGGGGCCGACCTCATCGCCACCGCGGGTGGACAATCGGCGTCGGTCCGGATAAGCACGTCGGGCCCCCAGCCCTGACCGTCGACTGCCGACCGCGTCCAGCCACACCCGGATCGCCCCGAACGGATCTTCGGGCGAGGACCTCGCCAGGCGCAGCACCGTCGCGATCGTAGCGCGCAGGTCGCGGTCTTCGGCCCAGTAGACCTCGTCGAACAGCGCCAGCTCGTTGGCGTAAACCACGCGCGCCAGAACGTACGCGTTGTTCAGCGGCACGCGCTCGGCGTACCACGGGCCGATCGTGCGCAGCAGCGGTCCGACGCTGTCGACGAGCGCGCGGCGCGCGTGCGCGTACACCGTGTCGCGCGTAAGCAGCCGGCGCTCGCGGCTCTCCGGATGCGCCGCAAACGCCGAGTCCAACGACCGGGACAGCGACGCCCAGAAGGCGCTGAGCACCTTCTGGTCGCGCCACGAAGCGTCGCTCCGCGCCGCGGCTTCCAGCGATCCGCGGGAGCGAAAGAACCGCTCGGCCCCGCGCGCGCCCACGAAGCTGGCGAACGACTCGTTGAACACCGCCTGCCCCTTGGGGAAGTACGTGCTGTGCGTGATCTCGTGGATCACCGTGTTGACGAGATCGAGCGAGTCGTGCCGCAGCGTTGTGCTGAGCAGCGGATCCTCGAACCATCCCAGCGTGCTGAAAGCGTCCGACGTCCTGAGATACGTGTCGTAACCCTCCGCCTCCAGCTTGCGCCGCGCCTTCAACGCGTCGTCCAGCTCGAAGAAGCCGCGATACGGCAGGCGTCCCACCACCGGGTACCGCCAGGTGTAGCCGGCGAGCGAGTCGCGCCGCGCCGCGCTCAGAACGAGGACGAGCGTATCGCGCCCGATGTCCGTGAACGTCGTGAAGCTGCCGCCGGGGTCGAGCCCAAGGGAGTCCGCCGTGAACCGGCGCGCCGCCAGCACGAGCCGGAGCTTCTCTCTAACGGAGTCCGGCAGGGTGGGGTCGTCGATCAGCCGCTGAATCGGGCGGCGGCCGGCGAGAATCCGGGCCTCCTCGACCGCCGCGCGGCCGAGGTAGCACCCCTGGCTGATACCCAGCAACGCGACCAGCGCGAGGACCCGCGCGGTCCTGTTCATGTAATGCGGCATAGGTATCTTTCGTAATAATATGGCTGGTTACCGCGGAGGGAAAATGCTGAAGAAGACGTTCATGCTTTCAATCGGCGCCGTCGCACTGGCAGCCGTGATGGGTTGCGCGGACGAAGTCGACCCCATGTTCAACGAAGTCGCGCAGGTCACCGTTTTCTCCGCCTCGGGATACACGGTGCGGGTCGGAGCTACGCTCCAGCTCGAGGGGCGGGCCGTGACATGGGCAGGAGATCGCGTGGACGAGAGAATCACCCAGTGGGAATCGTCCGATCCCTCGAAAGCCACCGTTTCCAACAGTGGCCTCGTTACCGGCGTGGCCGTGGGGAGTACGGATATTACGGCCATCGCGGATGGCGTCAGGTCGCGGGGGGACCTGGTGAACGTCACCGCCGGCGACGGGACCACGCAGTAGGAGCCGCCAGTGGCTAGCGGATACATCCTCGGAATATCCGCTTTCTACCACGACAGCGCCGCGTGCCTCCTCGACGACGAGGGGATCGTCGCGGCCGCGCAGGAAGAGCGCTTCACCCGGCTGAAGGGCGACGAGCGCTTCCCGGGAAACGCCGCCCGGTACTGCCTGGAAGCGGGCGGAATCGCCGCCGGCGATCTCGACGCCGTGGTCTTTTACGAGAAGCCCCTGCTCAAGTTCGAGCGTCTGCTCGAGACCTACCTCGACATAGCGCCCCGCGGATTCGGCTCGTTCCGGCGCGCCGGGCCCTTGTGGATGAAGGAGCGCCTTTTCGTAGAGCGTGACATTCGCGAGGGGTTGAGCGGCTACGGCGGCAAGCTGCTGTACACCGAGCACCACGAGTCGCACGCCGCCAGCGCGTACTATCCTTCCCCGTTCGACGAAGCCGCCGTGCTCACGATCGACGGCGTCGGGGAATGGGCCACGGCGACCATCGGGGTCGGTCGAGGCGCGGAGCTGGAGCTGCTCGAGGAACTCCGCTTCCCCGACTCGCTCGGACTGCTCTACTCGGCATTCACCTACCACGCGGGGTTCAAGGTGAACAGCGGCGAGTACAAGCTGATGGGACTCGCGCCCTTCGGCCGGCCGCGATACGTGGACCGGATCTACTCTCATCTGCTCGACGCGCTCGACGACGGCTCCTTTCGTCTCGACCAGCGCTACTTCGACTACCGCGGCGGGCTACGGATGACCAACCGGCGGTTCGACCAGCTGTTCGACGGACCGCCCCGGAAGCCGGAAGCCCCGATCACGCAGCGGGAGATGGATCTGGCCAGCTCGGTCCAGGTCGTGTGCGAGGACATGGTGCTGGCGATGGCCCGGCACGCGCACCGGCGCACCGGCCTGTCGAACCTCTGCATGGCCGGCGGCGTTGCTTTGAACGCCGTGGCCAACGGCCGGCTGGCCCGCGAGGGACCGTTCTCGGAAGTCTGGGTGCAGCCGGCGGCGGGGGACGCGGGCGGCGCCCTCGGCGCCGCGTATGTCGCGCGCCACAAGTACTTCGGCACGCCACGGCCGGCTCCGACCGGCGACTCGATGCGCGCCGCGCTCCTCGGCCCCGAGTTCGGGGCCGACGCCATCCGGGACGCGCTCGACGCTTCGGGCGCGCGGTACGAGGAGGTGCGTGGTACCACGCCCGCCGACTCTGCGGCCGCAATGATCGCCGAGGGGCAGGTAGTGGGCTGGTTCCACGGAAGGATGGAGTTCGGCCCGCGCGCGTTGGGCGCCCGGAGCATCCTGGCCGACGCGCGCGATCCCGACATGCAGTCCAGGATCAACCAGAAGATCAAGTTCCGCGAAGGATTCCGGCCGTTCGCGCCCAGCGTGCTGAGCGAGCGGGCGACGGAGTACTTCGAGATGACGGGCGACGCGCCGTACATGACGTTCGTGTATCCCGTGGCAGAGGCCAGACGGCGAACACCCGGGGAGACCGGGCTCGACGGGCTGCCGCGCGTGCACGAGGTGCGCTCCGACATTCCGGCCGTGACGCATCTGGACCACTCCGCCCGCGTGCAGACCGTGTCACGCCGGGAGAATCCCGATTTCCACGAGGTGATCGCGAGCTTCAACCGGCTCACGGGCTGTCCGGTGGTGGTGAACACGTCGTTCAACGTGCGCGGCGAGCCGATCGTGTGCACGCCACGCGATGCATTCGCCTGCTTCGCCCGCACGCGGCTGGACGCGCTGGTGATCGGGCCGTTCATCGTGCGGCGCGCGGGCCAGGATGAAGCCTCGCTGGCCGCCGCCGCGCCCGGGACCGGCGCGATGGGGCTGGATTGAGTCCATGACTCCGACAGCGCTTCCCGGCGACCTCAGGCACAGCGGACGAGTCTTCGCCTTCACCATGCTGGCGGGGTTCGTCTTCGTGGCGCTGATAGGCCTCTGGCGCGGCATGCCCACGCTGACGAGGGTTGCGCAGGCGCTGGCGGTTATCTCCTTCGTCGCGGGACTCGCGGTCCCCGGGAGGCTGGAGCCGGTCCGCCGCGGCTGGATGAAGCTGGGGGAAGCCATTGGCCGCGCGACGACGCCGATCCTGCTGGCTATCGTGTACTACGTCGTGCTCACGCCGACGGGGATCCTGCGGCGCGTATTCGCCGGGCGTCGCCCGCCGGCGGAGTCATACTGGCACCCGCGGGCTCCGCTGCCCGACAAGGCGCGGCTCGAGCGCCAATTCTAGTGGAGGCCGTCTAGTGCTGTCCGTAATAAAGGAGCTGTGGGCCTTCATGCGCGAGCGCAAGAAACTGTGGCTGGCGCCGATCATCGTGGTGATGGTGTTGATCAGCGGGCTGCTGTTCCTGGCGCAGGGAACTGCGCTGGCGCCATTCATCTACTCGATCTTCTAGCACGCAGCACACAGCACGCAGCACGCAGCACGCAGCACGCAGCACGCAGCGCAGTTAAAGAAAAACCGGGTGTTACGTGGAGCTGTGGAGCTTACTGTTCCTTGCCAGGACCGCCGAAGGTGTAAATCGGCAGGCCGAGCGTCTCCAACTCTTTCGCAGGAATCGGGAGGTGCCGCCACGTTCCAGTCTGTAGCCGCGCCGTGAGACCTTGGCGAGCCCGCTGCAGCTCGAGTCCATTGGTGCTCACGAGCTCGACCTGACGCTCGTAGTCGATCGCGGCAAACAACGTAGCGTTGTCCTCCGCACCGGTCAGTGCGGACAGGGTGCCACGCGTGACACGGCTGTTGTTGATCAGCGTGGCGGCCGTCGTCTTGCTGCCGCCCGACCGGATCAGAGCTTCCGCCCTGAGCAGATCGTTCTCCGCCTTCAGGATGTACGGCACCGCCGTCCGGGCGCTCGTGCCGGGGGTGGTTCTGGCGTGGTGCCCATATCTGCTGTGAAACCAGGTGCTCTGCATATAAATGCCACGGCTCGGGTCGCCGATCACAGGCGTCTGGCAGGAAGCCTGGCCGGTGGTGGGCGCCGGATTGCTCGCCTGGCAATACTGGAAGTCGGACTCGTACCGCGCATCGGGAGACGTACCCTTCGGCGGAATCGTGCCGTTGAATTTCGGCGGCGTGGTACCGTCCATCAGGTTGATCAAGCGGTGGTCGATACGGATCCAGGTGTGCTCGTTACCGTAGTAATTGAAGTACGAATACCAGTTGGTATTGTCGCCGGTAACGAACATATCGAAGTCGATGCCGTTGGCGGCGAGCGAGGCGACCTTTCCCCAGTTCACCGCGCGGTTCTCCGTCGCGTTCCGCGGAGTGTACGCCAGCGTCATCGCGGCGAACGTGTTCGCCAGCTTGTTGATCTTCGCACCCGTGAGGTTGCCGACCATGGGCAGCTCGTCCTGCGTGTACGTAGCCGTGTTGCCGGCGCTCGAGGCGATCAGCGCCTCCCACTTCGCCAGCGCCGCGGCCGAGACCGCCGAGTACGGCTGAAGCTCGGGCCGTGGGCCGTCTGAATCGACGGTCTCGTCCACGATGAATGCCTTGTCGAACCACAGGGCAAGGTTCATCATCGAAGCGGCCTGCGAGAACATCGCGAGGTGCTTGTACTTCGCCGTCTCGGCGGCGGTCGCCAGGGCGACCCCGGTGCCGAACGCGCGCAGCGCGTCGTTCGCGGCGCCGAGCGTGCTGTAGTTGAAGTCCCACGGCGCGCTGGCAACCAAGCAATCGCCTCCCGCCGAATGATTCTCATACGGGATACGCGGCTCGAGGTTGCTAAACCTGCCGAAGCAGGTGTTCGTCGTGTGCACGTCCGCCGTGACCGATGCTGTCAGGTACGGCTCGCGGTACGTGCTCGTGAGGTACCACCGGCTGATCGTCGAGATCGCGAGGTTCTTCACGACGTCCGCCGAAGCCAGAGCGCGCTCGACGTCCGGCGCGTTCGGGTTGGTCACTTCGAGGTCGACGCAACCGCTACCAGCCATCACCGCGGCGGCTCCAACTATCGTGCAAAACTTTCTGAATCTGGTCATGTATTCAGCCCCCCGGTCGGGGAATGAAAACCGGGAGCGCGTCCGAAGACGCGCACCCGGCTGTGTTACGTGGTGCGGTGAAGCTTACTGCTCGTTGCCCACCCCACCGAACGTGTAGATCGGCAGACCAAGCGTCTCCAGCTCCTTCGCAGGAATCGGGAGGTGGCGGAACGTTCCCGCCTGCAACCGAGCGGTGAGACCCTGACGGGCCCGCGGCAGCTCGAAACCGTTTGTGGCCATGAGCTCGACCTGACGCTCATAGTCGACCGCGGCAAGTAGCGTCGCATTGTCCTCAGCACCCGACAGCGCCGACAGGTTGCCCCGCCCGACACGCGTGTTGTTGATGAGTGCCGCAGCCGTGGGCTTGCTGCCCCCCGACCGGATCAAAGCTTCCGCTCTGAGCAGATTGCTCTCGGCCGCCAGGATGTACGGTACGGGCCCCGTGTACCGCGTTCCCGGCGTTGTCCGGGCGGTATACGAATATCTCCTATGGGCATAGTTGCTCTGCATATAAATGCCGCGGCCCGGGTCGCCGATGACCGGACTCTGGCAGGACGCGTTACCCGTGGACGGCGCCGGGTTGCTCGCCTGACAGTACTCGTAGTCGGTGTTGTACCGAGCATCGGGCGAGGTTCCCTTCGGTTTGACCGTACCGTTGAACGGCGCGTCCGTGGTCTGCGGGTCCTCCATCAGTCGAATGAGGCGATGGTCGACGCGCATCCAGCTGTTCTCGTTGAAGTAAGACGCGATGTACGACCACCAATTGTTATTGTCTGCCGTTATGACCATGTCGAACGGAGCGCCGGCCGAACCGGTTCCGATGCCCTTCTCGGCGAGCGTGGCGACCTTCGCCCAGTTCACCGCCGCGTTCTCCGTCGCGTTCCGCGGAGTGTACGCCATCGTCAGCGCGGCGAACGTGTTCGCCAGCCTGTTGAGCTTCGCGCCCGTCAAGCTGCCAACCATCGGAATCTCGGCCAGCGTGTAGGTGGCCGTGTTTCCAGCGGTCGCAGCGGCCAGCGCCTCCCACTTCGCCAACGCAGTCGCCGAAACCTCGGTGTAAGGCTTGAGCTCCGGCTTCGGGCCGTTAGGATCGAAGGTCTCATCGATGATGAAGGCCTGGTCGATCCATAGGGCCAGGTTCATCAGCGACGCAGCCTGCGCGAACGCAGCCAGGTTCTTGTACTTGGCCGTCTCGGCGGCTGTCGGCAGCGCCACTCCACTGCCGAACGCCCTAAGCGCGTCGTTGGCAGCACCTAGAGTGCTGTAGTTGAAATCCCACGGCACTCTGGCAACCTCGCGATCGCCTCCCGCTGAAAGATTCTCGTACGCGATCCGCGGCTCGAGGTTGTTGAACCTCATGCCGAAGTTACCGAAATTCGCCGCGCTCATGTCGGCGGTAACCGACGTGGCCGTATGCGGGTGGAGCTGGGTCGCCGTGAGATACCACGAATTCATGGTCGAAATCGCGAGGTTCTTCACGTCATCCGCCGAAGCCAGAGCGCGCCCGACATCCGGCGCGTTCGGGTTCGTCACTTCGAGGTCACCGCAGCCGCTACCAACCATCAGCGCGGCGGCGCCAACCATCGTGTAAAGCTGTCTGAATCTGGTCATGTATTTAGCTCCCCGGTCGGGGTAGAGATCAGAACGTGATCTCTACCTGACCCGTGAATGTCCGGAAGTTGGGATAGCGGAAACCGTCCATGCGGAAGTTGAAGTCCGTCCCGGACGTAACTTCCGGATCGAACCCGCTGTAGTCGGTCCATGTGAGCAGGTTGCGGCCGATGAGCGCCAGCTTGATGCCGCTGGCAAACCGGTTCAAGCCGGCGACCTGAAGCGCACGGTCACCGAGCCTGTACGCGACGGAAAGCTCGCGCAGCTTCACGTAGGAGCCGTCTTCCACGAAGTAGTCGCTGGCAACGAGACCGTTGTACAGGCTGACGCCGCCCGAATAGAAGCTTTGCGGAATCTTGTCCGCGTCGGCCTTGCCTGATTGGTCCTCGTCACCATGACGTTCATCCTGGAACATCCACTGCTTGGTGAAATTGTAGACGTTGCCGCCCCGCTGCCCGTCGAGCAAGGCGTAGATCGAGAAGGCGTTGAAGCGGATGTTGTTGGCGAACCCGAAGCTGTAATCGGGATTCACGTCACCGATGATGTGCTGGTTCTGAGTCACACCATTGGCATCGACCGTCACGTACCTGATCGGCGACCCGATGTTGCTCTTGGCAACCAGGTAACCGAGCGAATTGATCATGTAATCGCTCTCGACGGCTGCCGCCTTCGCCGGATTTTGCTTCAGCTCGGCAAACGAACGAACCCACTTGGTGCCGTAGATGATGCCGAGAGGCTGACCTTCCCAGTAATAGAAGGCATCCTGTCCCTGCAGGTTTTCCGGGTTCACGCGGAACGGCGCGCGGCCCAGCTTGTCGATCTTCTGCGACGTGTGGTCGCCGATCAGGCTGAAGGAGTAGCTGAAGTTCGGCCGGTCGAACACCCGCGTCTGCAGCGCTATCTCGGTGGTCTTCGCCGAGACGTCCGCGGCATTCTGTTTCTGCGTGCTGAAGCCGCCGGACTGCGCGAGCGACAGCGGAATCGACAGGAACGCGCCTTCCGTCACGCGGTTGGCCTGAACGACTTCGAGATCAAACCGGCTGGCGAAGGTCGTGTTGAAACCGAACTCCGTCTCGGTCTGAATAGCGGGCTTCAGCAGCGGATTGCCCTGCGCCAGCTTGGAGATCTGGCCGTTGTTTACATTGTACCTCTCGTACTGATCCTGGAACTCGGGGCGGAGCCCGGCGGTACCCTGCGCCGCGCGGATCTTGAGCTCCTGCACGCCCGGAATCGAGAAGTCCTCGCTGATACGCCACGCACCGGAGACGCGATAGAAGCTCTCGCGGCGGTTCCCGGCTCCGAACAACGACGAGCCGTCGTTCCGGATCAGGAAGTCGAGCAGGTACCGGTCCTTGATGTCGAACGCCTGCGAGCCCATGTAGCTCTCGGACCGCGCCAGCGACTGGAACGAGCCGATGGAAACCTCCGCCAGATCGAGTGCGTCGAGATCCGGCACCGCATTGACGTTCAACTTGCTGCCGCCGGCGGAAAACTCGCTCCGGCGGTTTTGCTCGTACGAGTAGGCGAAACCCGTCGTGGACAGGATCGGTCCGAATTGCTTCGTAGCGATCGCGCGGGCACCCATGTTGTCCGAGATGATGTTCTGGTTGAACCTGCTGAGATCGCCGTTGAGCGGGTTGCCCTGCTCGCCCAGAATCCCGCGGAATCCATAGCTGGTCTGGTGCCTATTGAGACGATCCGTGCCGTAACTACTCTCGAGACGCAGCCACTCCATCGGACGGTAGCGCAGCGACGCCGAGCCGATGATGCGCTCGCGGCGAAGGTCGAACTCGCGGTTCACGAGATCGTACAGCGGGTTCGACCGGGCGCTCCCACCGGCCTTTGGCTGGGGCAGCATCGGGAAGAACTCGACGGGGTCCGAGCCGCTCGGGTTGCGAAGATCTACGTCACCCGGCATCTGCATCAGGTTGAACCAGCTTGGAGCTCCGTCCGGATCGTAATCGTTCTTGTTGATGCCGTACGTGGTGCTGAGCGAAAGATCAGCCTTGCTGCCCAGTCCCTGGTCCACGTTCAGCCGCACGTTCTGGCGGTGCTGTCCGTTGGTGAAGGGAAGGATGCCCTGATTGCGGTCGGCGGTGTACGACGTGTGGAAGTTCGTGTTTCCGCGACGCAGTCCGAGCTGGAGATTGTTGCTGTAGAAAACACCGTCTTCCAGCCACGTCTTCAGCTGGTTGCGCCACCGGTCCGGCCCAATGGCGGGATACTCGTTGTCGGCGTAGGCAATGCCCGGAGAGGCGTAATCTACGACTCTCTGGAGTGCCGCCGTCTGCCGGATGCGGCCGTCGGGATTCAAGACGAAGAAGTGGTGCTCGTTGAGCGGAACGTAGCGCTGGAAGCCCGACTGGCCGTACTCGGAACGAAGAGTGACGGACAGCTTGTTGTCGGGAAGATCGCGGCCACGCTTGGTGGAGATGCTGACCACGCCGTTGGCGGCGTTGGAGCCGTAGAACGACGCGGCTGCCGCTCCCTTCAGGACCTCGATGGACTCGATGTCGTTGGCATCGATGTCGGCGATGTTGGCCGCCGTGATGACGCCGTCAATCAGGATCAGCGGCGTGCTGCCACCAACTCCAAGGTTGGTCGACCCGCGGAGGCGGATCGTCGGCGTCGCGCCGGGATTGCCACGGCCGATGTTGATCTTGGCGCCTGAAACCTTGCCCGCAAGCGCTGCGATCGGTGAGCTGGCCGGAACTTCCCTCATCTGAGCTTCACTGACCGTGGCGACCGAGAACGTCAGCTTCTTCTGCGACGTCGCGGACGACACACCAGTCACGACCACCTCTTCGAGGCGGAACGGATCGGCGCGGAGGGAGAAGTTCACCGTCTGCGTGCCGGCGGTGAGCGCGATGCTGCGCTGGGCCGGCGTGAAGCCGATGAATCTGGCGGTCACGGTGATGGTCTGTCCGTTCGCCTGGGCGTCCGGCACGGTGAATGAGTAATCGCCGCTGGCGTTAGCCTGCGATCCGACTCCGAGAGTCTGGATGGCGACGTTGGCGCCCGGAATCGCCGCGCCCTGTTCGTTGGTCACCTTACCTGTGATGACCGCCGCCTGCGCCTGCGCTTCCTGAGCACCAAACAGGCTCAGTGCAAGCGCGAAGAGCGGGACGGTGATTCGCGTACGTGCGAGTCTTGTCATGCTCGATCCTCCTGGTACCACTGGTGAAAGCCAAAAGCCTCGGGCTGGGTGAAAGCGGTGCACTCGACATGCGCGGGCAACGCATGACTGATGTGCCGATTCATGAACAGCTCGAGAAGTTGCCGCCCGCGCGAACCGGAGCGATTCGTCGGGGGATGCCCGACAAAATGCCGCCGGGGGCTGGCGTTCCGCAAGGATTATCTCGTGACGCCGCGAGAAGCCGAAGCGTCCGCCCGGCCGGCCCCTGCCGCAGTCTCCCTACGGATGGCTCCCGTCGGGTTGCGACTCCTGCCCTGGCGCCAGCTGTGTACGGTCGAAAACAAATGGCACCTGCACGAGCTGCCGTACGCCCTTTCCTGCCAGTTTGGCAGATCTGAAAATGGCCGTCTCAAGGGCCGAGCGGACGGCCGCCGAGAAGTAGGGGTGGGTCGTGGAAGCGACGCTGAACGTGCCCTGCTCGATCACGCCGTCGGCCCCGACGATGAACTCCGCGACGACCCGGCCGCTCAAACCCGCCTGCCAGAGCGTGTCAGGGTAGGCCGGCTCCACGCTGCCGGGCACCAGGATCGCCGGCTCGTCCACCTCGGCGGCGGTATAAACCGTCGGCGAAGCCACCGCGCGGTCCAGCTCCCCTGCCCGGGCCTCGGCCAGCCGCCGCGGCCGCGGTCGAAAGGGTCTCGACCAGATGGCGATCACTCCGCACCGCTCCGTACCCTGGATGCTGCGGAACTCCGGCGGGACCGTCGCGAGCCCCGAATACACCTCGATCCCTTCGACGCTGGCGAGATCTATCATGTCGAGATCGACCGGTCCGGAGGCCGCGGGGAACCCGTCAAAGAAAACGAGCGGCGAGCAGTTGCCACGAATAGCGACCGTCCTGCCCCCGCCCGACCCGCGGAGCGGGCGCACGACCACACCCGGGACCGCGCGAAGGGCGTCCGCGAACCGCGGGGAATCGTGCCGGTCCAGCTGATCTCGCGTGATGAAATGGCCGACGCGCCGCTCACGGCGGGCATTGAACCCCGCGAGCCGCGCCTCGAACACCTCCGGCTTGCGGACCACTTCCACCGTCGGAAGCAGCTCCGGCACGGCGACCAGCCGGATGACGATCCCCGTGGCCCCCGGCCCTCCGGATTCCACGGTAACCGACCGCTGCCTGTAACCCAGCCGGCGGACGTTCAGCGTGATGGTGCCGGGAGAGACCCGCTGAAAGCGAAACGCGCCGCCATCATCAGTTATGGTTGCCGCGTTGGACCCCTCTATGGAAACGCGGGCGCCGGTGATCGCGCCGCCCAGTGAGTCGAGGACGGTGCCGCTCACGGCCTGCGCAAGCGCCGCGGACGGAATGAAGGAGACCGCGCCGATCAACAAGGCGATCCAGATGGCGTACGTGCGATACAGCGCTGACGTGCGTCGTGTCACGGAGACCCCCAGTCCATCAATACACGATATCCCTACCGATGTTGCGCGCGCCTCCGTCAGTCAAGAGAAATCTGCCCTGCACGTCAGAAGCCGAGACTCGCGAGCCAGTCGGCCAGCCCGGGATAACCCGGGCTCAGGCGTTGCAGCTGCGCCGCGGTCGCGCGCGCCTGCGGAATGTCGTTCGCCATGCCATATGTGAGAGAAAGTTGATAGAGCACTTCCGGCTGGTTCGGCGCCAGCGCGAGCGAGCGGCGGAAGAACGTGATCGCCTCGCCGAGCTCCCGGCGCTTGACGGCGGCGGCCCCGAGCTGAGCTAGTGCCTCCGGCGTTGGCCGAATGGCGACGGCGCGCCGGAGGGCGGAGTCGGCGGCTGCCTCCCTCCCGCCGAGAGTGAGGGCACGCGCAAGGAGCCTGAGCGGCTCCTCGAAGAACGGCGCATCGCGAGCGAGCCCGGCATACTCCGCGGCCGCGGAATCGTACTCCCGCCGTCGCTCGTAATCCGCGGCGAGTCGCAGCTTCGCGGGCTCCCACGGCGCTCCCCGCGAGACGTCGAACGCGAGACTGTCGAGCAGATCCGCGGGAACGTAGGTCCCGCGATAATCCATCTGCCGCTCTACCGGCACGAAGGGCCAGCGCGAGCCGAGCGTGCGGACCAGGTGGTGCGCGATCCGCTCGTCGAACGCGGTCAGCGTCGTTCTGGCGGCGTACTCGCTCAGCGGCCGCAACCGGGAGCTGTCGACTCCGCCGCCCAGTAGGCGGCTCGCTACGATCGCGTCGAAGAACACGCGGCCGATTAGCGCGTAGCCCGCGCGGTTCGGATGGACGTGCTCCAGCAGCAGCTCAGACCCGGGGACGCCGGCCGGCGAGCTTCGCTCGAACGCTTCCGCCACCGGCACGTAGGTAGCGCCGGTGGCGCGGCTGATCCGCCGGATCACCTCATTGAATTCGCCGGGCGCGCGAAAGCGCACGACGTCGAGATCACGCGCTCGCGCGAACAACCGCGCCGCACTGACGCTGTCGCCGCCGGCCAACGCCGCCCGCGCGCTGTCGAACACGGCGGCCGCGCCGTTCGGCAGCCGGTTCGTCCGCGAGGCGAACGGCGGCTGGTCGCGCAGGTTGCTGACGAGGCTCCCCACGAAGATGGGAATTCCTTCCCGCGTAAAAGCGCGCACGAGCGCGCCCAGGTTCGTCTCGAACTGGCGCAAGCCGGCGGCGTACCGCTCGCCTCCGAGCGGGACCTCGCGGTCGCGCGCGAGTATTTCCATGAGACTCGCGGCTTCGAGGTCCGTGTCCGCTTCGCCGCGGCGACCGGTCAGCGCCGTCAGTGCGCTGCGCGCCGCCAGCACTGTGCGGAAGCGCAGTAGCCTGAGATACAACCTGACCGCGCCGGCGCCACCGGGGATCTCCACGCGCGACGCCGCGCCGAGCGCGCCGTAATACTCGTTGTGTCCCGCGTAGACGAGCACCGCGTCGGGCTGCTGCGCGACGATCTCGCGCGCCATGTCCAGCATCGCGAAGCTGTTGGTCGCGGCGACGCCGAGGTTCACGACCTCGACCGAGTCGCCGGGTAGCGCGTCGGTAAGCATGTCGCGCAGGAGGCGGGAGAAGGTCCCATTGCGCGGATAAGGGAAGCCCGCGGTAGTGGACTCGCCCAGCACGAACACTCGAAACGCGCGCTCCGGCTTCGCGCGCGCGAACGGCTCGGCCGGTGGCGCGGGCGCGTTCCGAACGCCGCCGAACCAGCGCTCGCCGACCGACCGGCTCGCGACCAGGTAATCGCCGCGGACGAACGCCGCCTTCTGGAACAGACGCAGGCCCCCGTCGGGGCGCGCCACCCGCAGGCCCAGCTCCAGGAGGCCGAGCAGCGCGAACGGGAGGACCAGCGAGACCGCCGTATAGATTGCATATCTGCGCTTGGACATGCGCTTCCGGGCCCCTGCTGACACTTTATTTGACAAGCTTCGGCACCGACCCTAGTGGTATGGGGTAAGCAGCGAGTAACGGACGGTCCGTCAACTCATCCACAACTTCCGCAGGTGAATATGCATCTCCGTCGAATCAGCACGGGAATCCTGGCCATCGCCGCAATCGCCGGCTGCGCCAGCACGCCGCCCGCCGTCGAGAGTGCGCCGCAGCCCGCGACCAACGACCGCGCGGCGACGATCGCTGCCGCCGGCACGCCCACGCGCTGGCAGGGAACCTTCCAGCCCATTCAGCAGCGCACCGGGATGGCCGCGCCGACGTCGCAGAACAAGACCTCTGGCAGCATCTTCCTGGCTCAGGCAGGCCCATCCCGTACGCGCATCCGGCTCGTCGTCTCCACGCCCATCGCCAACGCCACGTCGTTGCAGTGGGCGCTGGTACCCGGTCGGTGCGGCAGCGGGTCGATGCCGCTCACGGGCGTAGAACGCTTCCCGGTGATCGAGATCAGCAACAACGGCCGTGGAGAGCTCGACATGGAGATCTCGCTGACGCTCCCGACCAGCGGATCGCTGCATGCCGACGTCTACGTCGGCGCCGGAACCCAGCTCAACAACGTCATCGCCTGCGCCAACCTGAGCAAGCAGGGGTAGCAGCTAGATTTCCGGGGTGTCCTTCGTCCATCTCCACTGCCATTCGGAATACTCCCTTCTCGATGGTGCTAACCGGATAGGCGATCTGATATCGCGGGCGCTGGAGTTCGAGCAGCCGGCGCTCGCGATAACTGATCACGGCAACCTGCACGGGGCCTGGGACTTTCAGGAGCAGGCCAGGAAAGCCGGGATCAAGCCGATCATCGGCATGGAGGCCTACGTCGCGCCGGGCGACAGGCGGCTCAAGGCCCGCACCGACCTCCGCTCGAAGCCCTACTACCACCTGGTTCTGCTGGCCCGCGACGCCGTGGGCTACAAGAACCTGGTCAAGCTCTCGTCGCTCGCCTACACCGAGGGCTTTTACGCCAAGCCCCGCGTGGACCGCGAGCTGCTGGCGAAGTACAGCGAAGGGATCGTGGTGTCGTCCGCCTGCATGGCGGGCGAGGTCGCGGTGGCACTGCTGGACGACAATTACGACGCGGCGCGCGAAGCCGCATCCTGGTACGCGGAGACCTTCCGCGATCGCTACTACCTCGAGGTCCAAGCCCACGACAGCCCCAACCAGGGAACACTGAACGAGCGTGTCTTCAAGCTCGCGGGCGAGCTGAATCTTCCGGTGATCGCCACCAACGACTCGCACTTTCTCAGGCGCGAGGATCACGACGCGCACGACGTGCTGCTCTGCATCGGACTCGGCCGCGAGCGCGCGGAGCCCGACCGGATGCACTACGACGAAGGGCTCTACTTCAAGAGCGCCGACGAGATCGCGGCGCGATTTCCCGACCGGCCCGACGTCCTGGAGAACACGCTGCGGATCGCGGAGGAATCGTCGATCGCGCTGTCGAAGAAGTACCAGGTTCCGTCCTTCCCGCTGCCGCCCGGAGTCGAGACCGAGAACGACCTGCTCGTCCGGCTCGCCACCGAGGGCGCGCGTGAGCGGTACCTGCCGGGCGCGGCCGCCGACGCGCCGCTGCCGCCGGAGGTGCGCGAGCGGCTCGATTACGAGCTCGGCGTCATCACGAGCACCGGCTACGCCGGCTACTTCCTGATCGTGTACGACTTCATCAAGGCCGCGCGCGACCGCGGGATCCCGGTCGGGCCGGGACGCGGCTCCGTGGCCGGCTCGCTGGTGGCGTACTCGCTCAGGATCACGGACGTGTGCCCGCTCAAGTTCGACCTGCTGTTCGAGCGCTTCCTGAACCCCGAGCGCGTGTCGATGCCGGACATCGACGTGGACTTCTGCTTCGAGCGGCGCGGCGAGGTGATCGAGTACGTCCGCCAGAAGTACGGGCGCGACTCCGTGGGGCAGATCATCACCTTCGGCACGCTCAAGTCGCGCGCGGCTGTGAAGGACGTGGGCCGCGCGCTCGGCTTCACGCCGAAGGAGACCGACGACCTCGCCAAGCTGATCCCGAACGCGCCCAACTTCTCCCTGACCGTGCGCGAGGCGATGGAGCGCGTTCCCGAGGTGAAGCTGCTGTACGCCGAGTCGCGCGACGACACGAGGGAGGCGCGCGAGCGGAAGGCGCGCTACCGCGAGCTGCTCGAGTACGCAGTCAAGCTCGAGGGTCTGTCGCGCCACGCGGGAGTGCACGCCGCGGGAGTCGTCATCGCGCCCGGCCCGCTGGACGAGTACGTGCCGGTGTGCACGACGGCGTCCAAGGGCGCCGCCGGCCTCGCCTCGGACGACGACACGATCGTCGTCACCCAGTACGACATGAACTCGCTGGAGAAGGCCGGGATGTTGAAGATGGACTTCCTCGGCCTCACCACGCTGACGGTCATCGACGACACGCTCAAGTCGATCCGCGCGCGCACGGGATCCGCGCCGGATCTCGCCACGCTGCCGCTGGACGACGCCGAGACTTACCGCATGCTGCGGAGCGGGCGCACGGCCGGCGTGTTCCAGTTCGAGTCGCCGCTGGCGACGGACATGGTTCGCAACATGCGCTGCGACCGGTTCGACGACCTGGTCGCGTCCAACGCGCTGATGCGTCCGGGCCCGCTCGACGCCGGGATGCACAAGGTGTACTGCCGCCGCAAGCGCGGCGAGGAGCCGGTGACGTACCGGCTGCCAGAGCTGCGCGACATCCTCGAGCCGACGTACGGCGTGATCACGTATCAGGAGCAGGTGATGCGGATCGCGCAGACGCTCGCCGGGATTTCGCTCGCCGAAGCGGACGTGCTGCGGAAGGCCGTCGGCAAGAAGGACGCGGAGCTGATCCGCGAGGAGCTCGGCAAGTTCGTCGAGAAGGCCGTCGCGCGCGGCTACGACCGCTCGATCATCGAGGAGATCTCCGGCCAGCTGGAGACGTTCGGCCGGTACGGCTTCAACAAGTCGCACTCGGTGGCGTACTCGATCATCGGCTACCACACCGCGTGGCTCAAGACGCACTTCCCCGCCGAGTTCATGGCGGCGCTGCTGTCGTCGCAGATCGGCGACACGGACAGCGTGGTGAAGTACATCGCCGAAGCGCGCGACATGCGGCTGGACGTACTGCCACCGGACGTGAACGAGTCCGGCTACAAGTTCACCGTCGTCGGTGAGCGGAAGATCCGCTTCGGGCTCGGCGCGGTGCGGAACGTCGGCCATGCCGCGATCGACTCCATCCTGACGGCGCGCGCCGAGCAGCCGTTCGAGTCGTTGTACGATGTGTGCGAGCGGGTGGACCTGCGCGTGTGCAACAAGCGCGTGTTCGAGGCGCTTACGCTGGCGGGCGCGCTCGATTCCCTCGGCGCGCATCGCGCGCAGCTGTTCACGGGACTCGACGCAGCGATTCGCGAGGGCTCGCTGCATCAAGACGACAGGAATTCAGGCCAGGCGTCGCTGTTCGGCGGTGCCGCAGAAAACGAGGAGAGTGACGTCCGCGCGCCACGGCAGCTTCCGGCCGTCGCACCATGGACCGAAAGCGAGAGACTCACCCGCGAGAAGGAGATACTCGGCTTCTACATTTCGGGACATCCGCTCGACCCGTTCCGCACAGAAGCGGAACTGATCGCAACTCATGCGGTCTCTAATCTGGGAACGTGGTGCGGCGAGCAGATGTCGCTTTGCGTCGTCATAACGGCCGTGAAGCGGCAGACGAGCAAACGCACCGGAAACGAGTTCGCGCGGCTCGTGATCGAGGACTTTTCCGGATCCGCGGAGGTCATGGTGTTTCCGGAAAAGTGGGCATCGCTCTCGACGCAGATCACAAGGGACGTCCCTGTGCTCTTGCGAGGTGCTTACGCGCGACGCGATCAGACCGCGGACAATCCGCTCTTCGTCGTGGAATCGGTCAAACCGATGACCGAGCTGCGGGCTAATGGCGAGATAGCAGTCGCGCTTGAATTGACGCTGGGCCAGTCTACCCCGGCCCTGGCGGACGAGCTTCGGGAGATTATTAGCAGTAATCCGGGTCCCGCACCGATCGAGGTTCGGTGGAGCGATGGCAACGGCGAACGCGCGACCTTCAAGTCTCGTAGTTTTACCGTGTCCATAGACGGACCGGCCATCACCGAGCTCCGAGCTCTGGTAGGCAATGATCGAGTGAAGGTCGTGCGGGCCAGCGTATGAGCACCGGCGTAACGCTCGAGTTCGAGAAGCCGATCGCCGAGCTGGAGCGGCGGATCGAGGATCTGCGCAAGGCCGCGGGAGACGGGCAGCTGAGCGTGGACGAGGAAGTCTCCACGCTGGAGTCGAAGCTCGCGGAGATGCGCGCCGAGGTGTACCGCAACCTCACGCCCATTCAGCGCGTGCAGGTGGCGCGGAGCAGCAAGCGCCCCTTCACCGAGGATTACATCCGGCTCATCTTCACCGACTTCATCGAGCTGCATGGCGATCGCGCGTTCCGCGACGACGCCGCCATCATCGGCGGCTGGGCCAGGCTCGACGGCGAGACGGTGATGATCATCGGGCACCAGCGCGGCCGCGACACGAAAGAGAATCTCAAGCGCAACTTCGGGATGCCGCACCCCGAGGGGTACCGCAAGGCGCTGCGCCTGATGAAGCTGGCCGAGAAGTTCCACGTCCCTGTGCTGACGTTCGTGGACACTCCGGGCGCCTGGGCGGGACTCGGCGCCGAAGAGCGGGGCCAGTCGGAAGCGATCGCGCGCAATCTCCTGGAGATGAGCCAGCTGATGGTGCCGATCATCGCGACGATCATCGGCGAAGGCGGCTCCGGCGGGGCGCTCGCGCTCGCGGTGGCGGACCGGGTGCTGATGCTGGAGAACGCGATCTACTCGGTGATCACGGTCGAAGGCTGCGCCGCGATCCTGTGGAAGGCCGACGGAAAGAACCAGGAGCTGCGCGACCGCGCCGCGTCCGCGCTGCGGATCACCGCGCCCGACCTGCTTCCGCTCAAGGTCATCGACGAGATCATTCCCGAGCCGCCCGGCGGGGCGCACGCCAACCACGAAGCAGCCGCGGCATCGGTGCAGGAGGTGCTGATGAGGCACCTGGAAGAGCTGCGGAAATACCGGCCGGAGAAGCTGGTCCGTCGCAGGCGACAGAAATTTCTGCGCATCGGGCAATGGAGCGAGTAGCGGTGATTGGTGATTAGTGATTAGTGATTGGTAACAGCAACTACCTAAAGCCGAGAGGTTCCCGCCGTTCCGCATTTACTAATCACCAATCACTAATCACCAATCACGCTCTCCGTGCCCCATCTCATCGAAGTCGCCTTCCCCGGCAATCGCAAGGAATTCTTCGAGTGGCCCGAGCCCGAGCCGCCGCCGCTCAAGGCGCCGGTCATCGTCGACGCCGATCGCGGCGAGGACTTCGGCTACGTGCACGCAGTCGGCGAGCTGGCGGAGAAGCGCAGCCGCGGCTGCGCCCACGGCTGCGGCTATTCTCCCGGGACGAACGAGCCGGCCGCGCCCGCGCGCCGCGCGCTGCGGATCGCGAACGAAGCCGACGTGCGCCAGGCGGGCAGCATGCAGAAGCTCAGCGCCGACGCGCGCCGGCAGGCCGCGGAGAAGGTGAAGGGCGCGGGGCTCCAGATGAAGATCTCGGACGCCGAGTGGCAGTGGGACCGGCGCAAGCTCACGCTGTACTTCACGGCCGAGAAGCGCGTCGATTTCCGCAACCTCGTGCGCGACCTCGCGTCGCTGTTCAAGACTCGGATCGAGCTGAAGCAGATCGGCGTGCGCGACGAGGCGAAGCGGCTGGACGGGATCGGACGCTGCGGCCGCCAGTACTGCTCGGCGTCGTGGCTGCCCGAGCTGCGGCCCGTCAACCTCGGCGTGGCCAAGGACCAGCGCTTGTCGCTCAATCCGTCGCAGATCTCGGGCGCGTGCGGGCGGTTGATGTGCTGCCTGAGGTACGAGCACGAGATGTACGTGACCGCGCGGAAGCGGTTCCCCAAGGAAGGCCGGACGTTCACGACGGCGAAGGGTGAAGAGAAGGTCGTCGCCAACGACATCTTTCAGGAACGGGTCACGCTGCGCGCGGCCGAGGGCGAGCAGCGGGTGCTGCCGCTCGCCCAGTTCTCGCTCGAGACCGGGTTCGTGTCGCCGTCGGCCGCGGTCGCGGCGGCGGAGTCGATGGAGACGACCGAGATGGCGGACGATCTCGCGCTCGTGGAAGAGCTGATCGCCGAGGAGACGGGCGTCGCCGAGCCGGCCGCGAATGCTCCGGTGCCGGCGTCGCAGCCGGCGCCCGCGTCCGGGGAAGATTCCGCGCAGACGGCGCGACGCAGGCGGCGGGGCCGCCGCGGCGGGCGCAAGAACCGCGGTCCGAAGCAGGGCGACTGAGCTTGGCAAGATTCTACCTCACGACCGCGATCGACTACGCCAACGGCGACCCGCACCACGGGCACGCCTTCGAGAAGATCGGCGCGGACGTTATCGCGCGGTACCACCGCATGCGGGGCGACGACGTCCACTTCCTCATAGGGATGGACGAGCACGGGCAAAAGGTCGCGCAGGCCGCGTCCGATCGCGGCATCGCTCCGCAGGAGTTCGTGGACGATATCGCGGCGAAGTTCCTGGCGATGTGGCGGCGGCTGGACATCTCGCACGACCAGTTCATCCGCACCACGGACGCCGCGCACCGGAAGGGCGTGCGCGCGCTCATCAAGCGAATCCACGACAACAACCCCGACGATTTCTACGAGAAGAGCTACGAGGGCTGGTACTGCGTCGGGTGCGAGCTGTTCAAGCGCGACAACGAGATCGTCGACGGCCGGTGCGTGGACCATCCGACGCGCGAGCTGGAATGGACCGAGGAGCGCAACTGGTTCTTCCGGCTCACGAAGTACGCCGACTTTCTCAAGCGGCTGATCGAGGAGCGCCGCGAGTTCCTCCAGCCGGAGACGCGGCGCAACGAGATTCGCTCGCTGCTCGAGCAGGGGTTGGAGGACATCTCCATCTCGCGCGCGCGACTCGGCTGGGCAATTCCCTTCCCGCTCCAGTCAGCCGATCCCGCCGCCGCCGAGCAGGGCACATGGGTGTGGTTCGACGCCCTGCCCAACTATCTGACCGCGACCGGCTATCCGGACGCGGGTTATCGCGACCGCTGGCCCGCGCAGCTCCACATCGTGGGCAAGGACATCACGCGGCTGCACGCGGTCGTCTGGCCCGCGATGCTGCAGGCGGCGGAGCTGCCGCTGCCGGAGCGGGTGTGGGCCCATGGCTTCGTGCTGCTGGGCGGGGAGCGATTCAGTAAGTCGTCAGGGGTCCGGCTCGATCTGGACGAGGTGATCGACCGGTACGGGACCGACGCGCTGCGGTACTATCTGATGCGCGAGATCCCGTTCGACGCGGACGGGTCTTTTTCCTGGGAGCGGTTCGAGGAGCGGTACAACTCGGAGCTCGCCAACGCGCTGGGCAATCTCGCGAGCCGGACCGTGGCCATGGTGGAGAAGTACTGCGGCGGTGTCGTTCCCGCGGGCGCGCCCAACGAGGTGGACGCCGCCGACGCGCGGGACTACGCCGCGTACCACGCGGCCATGGACGGCTCGCGTGGATACCTGCTGCACGAAGCGCTCAAGAGCGTCTGGGCGACAGTCGCCCGCGGCAACGAGTTCGTCGATCGGCAGGCGCCGTGGAAACTCGCGAAGGATCCGGCGAAGAGCGGGGAGCTCGCCGGCGTCCTGGCGTCGCTGATCCGGCAGTTAGCGCGACACGCGGTCCACCTCGCGCCGTTCATGCCGGCGAAATCCCGGGAGCTCTGGCGCTTGCTCGGCGCGCCGGACGACGTGGCCGCGGTACGGTTCGCGCAGATCGAGAGGATCGATCCGAGCGGGTGGAGGGTGGCGAAAGGGCCGCCGCTCTTCCCAAAAGAGACGCCTTCGCCTACCTCCTCGCTGCCGGCTCAGTCATAGACACGACGATCGCCCCGTAGGGGTGACCGGCCCCATAACGATTGGTGGCCGCGGCGGGATCCAAGAACTCCATCCAGGCGACGTTTGCTGCGGCGATCTCCCGCAAGGACTCGACTCCGCCCAGCCGTGCCGTTCCCACATACACCCAGATGTCGGCTTCGTAGCTGATGCTCTGCGGGCCGCGCTTCACCAACCAAATCGGACGCAGCACACGCACCGCATCGAGGGCGGTGCCCGTGCCCGAGACCGCGCCGCTGATCTCTTCCTGAGGGATGAAGTTGTGCGACCGGCTCGGACCGGCTGTGTCGACGCCTGACGGTGAAGAAGCGCAGGCTGTGGCGATCAAACAGAGGGTGGCAACCGCGAAGTTCCGATGGCGCGACATACAAATTCCCACTGTGTTTGGCGACGAGGCCGGGTAGCGTAAATAACCTCTCCGGCCTCCGGAAGATACGCCACGCCCGGCGGGGCGTCCAACGCCGCTGCCGCGGACCCTGAGCAAGGAAACACTTGACAGTCCCGAAGCCGGTCGCGACGATGGAGAGGAAGCATCTGTGGAGGTTAGTTATGAGTACGTGGTTTCTCCGCGCGGTAGCGTTGGCGACGGTCTTGTCGGCCCCGCCTCTGTCAGGTCAAGCCGAACGCACGGCGCCGGTGGCGGCCTACGAGCTACAGGGGACCATCCTCGACGGCTCTCGCCTGCCGCTTGCCCTTGTAGAGATCGTCCTGATACGCGACGCGGCCGTTGTCCACACGGTTCTGTCCCGCGACAATGGCCGGTTCAATTTCGGACGCGTGGCGGCTGGACCGATACTGCTGCACTTCCGCCGCCTTGGGTACGCCGCCCAGACCGTGGAGCTGGTGATCGGACCGGGCGGCCACCCGAGCGTCCGCGAGATCGTGCTGGTCGAGCTACCGTCGCAGCTGGCGGAAATTGAGATCAACGCCGACTCCGCCGACAGCCGGTATCGCGGCTTCTACGAGCGCCGGCAGCAGCGCGCGTCCTTCGGGCGTTTCCTGGAGCACAAGGACATCCTACGGCTGGCCCCTCCCAACCCCAGCGATCTTTTTCGCACCGTGCCCGGCATTAGGATTCTGGCCGCGTCCCCGGGGAACGCGATCCGCATTCGCGGCTGCCAGCCGATGGTCCGCGTGGACGGACAGCGCGTCCCCGGCGCCGAGCTGGACGAGGTCATACGGCCTGGAGACATAGGAGCGATCGAGTTTTATCCGTCATCCGCCGGGGTGCCGGCGCAGTACATGGAGCGAGGCAACCGGTTGTGTGGGATGATTCTGGTGTGGACCCGCTGAGGGTGCGCGGCTCCTGGTAAGGCAAGGTAATCCGCCCAACAAAAAAGCCCCTTCATTAAGAAGGGGCTTTCCTGTTTGAAACGTTGCAGTCTTACCGCACGCCGCAGCTAGCTCCGGGATACGTCGGGGCCGCGGTTGGATTCGAATCCCAGTAAAACCGGGTCGTGAACTCGTCCGGTCCCTGCCGCGCAATGGCCGCGTCTACGTTAGCCGTGTTTACGGACTTTTCACGGACCGAGTACTGATACCGTCTGGGCACGGTATTGATAATGGCCGCCGGTCCCGGCTTCACCGTCTCCGGTACGCATGTGCGTCGCCACTCCGACCAAGCCTGTATGCCGTCGGTAAACAGTGCAATCCACTTCTGCAGCGCGATCTGCCTGAGGCCCGCCGTGCCCCCTTGATAGGCGACCGCCGAGTTTGCCAGGAAGGCATTTATTGCAGCCTGATTCGTGACGCCCCACTGCTCCATGGACGCACGAATGCCCTGCTCATAGTAGGATGCCGCGCTGCCGCTGACCCAACCGCGCTGTGCCGCCTCCGCCAGAATGAACGAGACCTCCGCATAAGTCTGTATGAAGCTCGGGAAGCTCGCTCCCGGAAGGGATGGGCAATTGATGCAGAAGTCAGGAGTCGAATAAAAAACCTCCCCAGGACGGGAAGCAACCTTCCCAAGGGTGGCTGACTCATCCGAGGTCAACGCATTCTGCAAACCGGCGTACTGCGGCGGGCTGGCCGGACAACCTGGGGCATTCGGTTGCGTAAAACACTGGGTCGGCTGCGCATACACCGGCACGCGAGGGTCGTTGAAAGGCACCATCTGATCCATCAGGCTCTTGGACAGACGGTGATCGTCTCGCGACTTGTTGTTCGCTGACCAGGGGTTGTCGTACACGCCATCTCCCGGCCATTCTATCTGGGCATTATCGGCATTGGACTGCAGCAAGCCGCCGGGTGCATTGATTGCCGCGTTCAACTCCGCCCGTGCAGTAGTCGGATCCACGTTCGCCAGGCGCATGGCGTACCGCGCGCGGAGCGAGTTGCCGAACCGCTGCCACTGGAGACCGCCTCCGCCATAGATCGGATCGGCGCCGCCGAGATTCTGCACGCCGCCCGTAGCCGTGGCAGTGACCGCCTCGGCCAGATCCTTGAACAGGCCGGCGTAAATGTCCTTCTGCGGGTCGTACGCCGGGTTGGCGATGGGCTCCTCGGCCTGTAACTTGAGCGCCTGTGAATAAGGAACGTCCCCCCACACGTCCGTGACATATCCGAATATCAGGCTGCGCATCACCTGAGCAGGCCCCCAGAGGAGGGGTTCGCCAGCCGCCCTTCCGGCATCGATGACCGCCTGGAAATTGCTCAACTCCGCAGTGTACGCGCCAACGAAGCTGCCGTCGGTAACCGTGCCATCGAGCCGCTGGTAGATATCCTCGTCCGTGTACTGGCTTTCAGCCAGATGCTGCGCTGTCAGCACCGGACCCGTCATGTTCATCGGCGTCCTGCCATAAAATCGCTGCATCGCTATGCGCGTGGAAAAGGTGAACACAGGCGGCGGCGGGGCAGAAGTCGGGTTGTTTGGATCCTCATTAACCCGCACGAGGTCGTCAGCGTTGCAGGCACTCAAGCCGAGCGCTGCCGCAACACCAAGACCGGCGAGTCCAAGCCATCTATATCGCATTGTATTTGGTCTCTCTCGTGAGGGTGTCGTCATGGAACGATGCGGAGATTGATGCCGATACTGCGCGGATTGGGCGACATGTTGACCTCGATGCCCTGAGCGTTGCTGCTGCTGTAGGCGAATTCAGGGTCGATGTTCGGAACCCGCGTCCACATCTTGAGGTTACGGCCGGTGACGGCGATACTGGCTGCGCGCGCACCGAGGATCCTGCTGGCCCAGCTTCCCGGCATGTTGTAAGTAAGGCGGAGCTCGCGCAGCTTCACGTAGCTCGCGTCATACACGTAATTCTCCGTGCGACCGAACAGGCCGTGGAAGTACCGCTCGGCTGTGATCCTGGTTGTGTTGGGCTGACCGGTAACGACGTCGATGCCGTCCACCAGGATTCCCGGGCTGTCAAAGTCATCCTCCCGCCCTCGCAGCGAGCTCTCCAGAACTCCGGCATACTCGCCGAACATCTGCGTCACACTGTACAGCTTCCCGCCGCGCTTGATGTCGAGCAGCGAGCTCAAAGAGAAATTGCCATAGCTCAACTGGTTCGCCCATCCGCCGATCCAGTTCGGCTGAATACTGCCGAGCGAAGCGAGAGAGGACTCTCTCATCGGACGGCCGCCCGAGGTTATAAGCTTACCGGAGACTGAATCACGCCGGAATTTGTAGCCGCGAATCACGCCGTATGGCTCTCCTACGCGCGCCTCGACTCTGACCTCGCCGAAGCCACCGCTCTGCAGGAGTATCGCGTCCACGTCCTCTGCGAGCTCCTCAACCATGCTTCGGTTGTGAGCGTAAGTGAAGGTCGTGCTCCAGCTCAGTCCGGTGGGACTCCGCAACAGGGTAACGCCAAGCAGCGCCTCAAGACCCTTGTTGGTGATTTCACCGGCGTTGATCCATTTCCTGTTGAAACCGCTCGCCGGGGAAACCTCGACGTCGAAAATCTGGTTGCGCGTGGATTTCGAGTAGTAGCTGGCGTCCAGCGTCACGCGATTATCGAAGAGTCCCATCTCGGCCCCGACCTCGTCCGACCGCGTGATTTCAGGCTTCAGATTCGCATTGGCGAGCGTCGGATCCAGACTGAACTGCGGCTGCGAGCCGAACTTATTCGAAGAGCCCAGAAAGACAGGCGAGAGCGAATACACGGGCGCATCGCTGCCTACGCGCGCTGCCGCGGCGCGCAGCTTAAGGGAGCTGAGAAACCGCGACTGAAGGCTGGGAACAGCGTCGGTAAGGACGACAGAAGTGTTTACCGACGGATAGAAATACGAATTCTCGCCCTCCGGCAGCGTGGACGACCAGTCGTTGCGCGCCGTTCCTTCCACCGACCACCAGCGATTCACGGTGAAGGCGGCGGAGCCGTAGATGCCCCGCACCTGCCGGCGCTGAATGGTCTGGCCGATAGATGGTGCGATGGCAGCGTTGGATGGGTTGTAAACCCCGGGTACGACAATACCCGGAGTCTGCTGGAAATTGCTGCTGAAGTACTCCCGGCGCAGGTTGCCGCCAGCGACGGCGTTCACTTCCAGCCAATTGGTGAGCAATCGCGTGCCGGTAAGCGTCAGGTCGGTGTTGTTGTCGTTTCTGTAGTCATTGAGGAAGCGGAATCCGCCGGCGTAGGTCCAATCCACGAAGCTCTGGGCGCGCTCACCGTAGAGCTGCTGGACTCCAAACCGGTAGATATCGGAACCGGTGCGCAGTTGCGCATTCAGCCCTTCGGCAAGCCGGTAATTCAGGGCGACCGAACCGATCACCCGGTCGCGATCGTCCACCGTCGGGCTCTCCGCCATCTGCCAGAACGGATTGTTGTGATAGCTGTAATTCCAGTTGAACTCCGCGTTGGCAGGACCGCCGTTAGTGGCGCCGCCTTTCGAGTAGTCCCTGAGCGCGGCCATATCCACCTGCCGGCCGAACCAGTTGAACATCGACTGAAGCGGATTCACACCTGAATAGCCCACGCCCGGACGGTTACGAGCGGAATTGCGGATGTACTGAACGGAACCATCCATGGAGGCCCGCCCGCTCGCCAAGAAAGTGCCGCTGAGCGTGGCGGTGCGGCGCTGGAAGAGATTCTCCGGGAAAATACCGCGGATGTTATCCGCGCCTAACGAGAGCCGTCCGTAGGCGCGGTCGGTGCCTCCGCTCACGCCGACGGTCGTCGAAGCGGTAACTCCGGTCTGGAAGAAGGATTTGACGTTGTCCGGGTGGGCAACCCAGGGAGTCGGTTGGCAGTTGTCCGTGCCGGCACCGGGACTCGTGAACTGGCAGATCAGGCGTCCGTCCAGTCTCGGACCCCAACTTTCGTCAACGCCATCATTGTTGCCGCCGTAATTCCCGTCGTACCACTCGAACTGCCCTCCGGAACCCTGGCCATACAGGTTCTGGAACTTCGGGAACACCGAGAAGTCCTCAAACGTGAGATTGGTGTTGATCTCCGTGAGAACCCGGCCGCCAGTGTTGCGGCCTCTTCTCGTCTGGATCAGCACGACACCGTTCGCGGCCCGGGAGCCGTAGATAGCGGCCGCATTCGGCCCCTTGAGCACGGTCAGCGACTCGATGTCATCGGAATTGAAGTCGCTCATCGCGTTGCCGTAGTCGTAACTGGTACCGGCGCCAACGAACGGAGCACCTCCGCGGTTGGCATTGGAAACCGCTACGCCGTCAACGATGAACAGCGGCTGGTTATTGCCGGTGATCGAGTTCTGGCCGCGGATGATGATGTTGGTGGAGCCACCCTGCGTACCGCCTGCGGTGATCTGCACACCGGACACCTTTCCCTGGATCTGCTGCATGACGTTCTGCGCGCGCGTCTCGTTGAGCTGGGTGGCAGTGACCTGCTGCTGCGCGGTGCCCAGCCTACTTTTCTCTACTCGCGCCCCGAGTGCCGTCACAACGACCTCTGAGAGCTGGGCCGCGGTGGACGCGAGCGTGAAGTCCTGGCGGATCGTGCCCGAGCTGAGCGTTATCGTCGCCGAGCCCTGACGATACCCGATTCGTCGGGCGATCAGCCGGGCCGTCTGGCCATTCACCGACGCCGCCGGCACGCTGATGGAGTACGCGCCGTCGTCCCGGGTCTGCGTCCCGATGTTGGTCCCTTCCAGCACGACCGACACGCTGGGAAGGGGTGCACCGGCCTCGCTGCGAACGACACCGGTGATCGTGGCTCCCTGCTGCGCGGCCGCCAGGCCTGGCAAGACAAGAAGTACCGCTAGTACCAAGTACGAGCGTATGCCCTTCATACCGCCCTCCTTTTTTGCCGCCGCCGGATTCTCTCGGAGCGGCGAACGAAGTCATTCCGGGTCAGTTCCCGGAATGTGGGGGGGTCAACGACCGACCGCGAGGCCACACAAAATGTCACGAGGGCTCCGGTCATCTCATTCCTAGGTACGTCATCCCCTTCCTATTTATATTGGCCTCGTCCCGCATTTCTCACAAGGGGGAACCCTACACGCGCTGCCCGCCACCCTCGCGAGGGCGAGCGCCGGCCGCGCGACCGACCCCGGTCGACGGGGAAATCGGTCAGGGTCGATCGTGCCAGGTCAGGGCGCTGAGGGCCGGGAGAAATCCACTTGCGGCGGCGTTGCCACTTCTGCCGGCGCGTTGAAGTACTCGCGCGGCTTCGCACCCGTGACCATCGCCGTGAGCTTCTGCGGCAGCGTCCGGATGTACGCGTTGTACTGGTTCACCGCGGCGTTGTAATCCGTTCGCGCCACGGCGATCCGGTTCTCGGTGCCGGCCAGCTCGTCCTGCAGCCGCAGGAAATTCTGGTCCGACTTGAGCTGCGGATAATTCTCCACGGTCACGAGCAGTCGTCCGAGCGCGCCGGTGAGCTGCGCGTTCGCGGCCGCGGCGTCGCCGGGGTCACCCGACCGGATCGCGTTCAACAGCCCCGAGCGGGCGCGGGCGACCTCGATGAAGATGGTCTGTTCCTGCTGCGCGTAGCCTTTGACCGTCGCCACGAGGTTGGGAACGAGATCGGCGCGCCGCTGCAGCTGGACGTCGATCTGCTGCTTGGCCTGGGCGGCCTGCTCGTCGTAGCGCTGGATGGTGTTGTAGCCGCACCCGGTGAGAGCCAGCGGGATCAGAGCTGCGATAAGAAATCTTGGTGAGCGGCTCATGTCGTCAGTTCCCAGTTGAGAGTGTTGAGTCGAACTGCGCTGCACGCAGCGCTTTTCATCAGACTTTCGCGAACCTGTCCAGATGATGCGCCAAATGCTCGACCGCGAGCAGGTAATCCCCCAGCGCCTTCGCCGCTTCGCCCGCGCGAATCCTGGTTTGTCCCCGAACGTGTCGCACGACCCGGACCAGAGACTCCGCGTCGAAGCCCGACCGGTCCGCGACCATTCGGCTCAGCGCCTCGTAATCGGTCGGCGGCGTGCCGCCGTACAGCCGGACGACGGCACGCAACAGGATCATCAGCTTGCTCAGGCTCCGCTCGAGTATCTCCAGCTGCGCGCGGGTGTCCGCGCCCGCGCCGAAGACCGACTGCCGCAGATGCAGCAGCTTGCCCATCGCCTCCTGCTCGACCTGCAGCCGCAGATGCTCCGGCGACACGCTGATCCCCGCGAACACGTCGTCGCCGAACAGCACGCGGTTGCGCTCAAGGATGTCGGAGTACTCCATCGGGAACACGTCAGCGGAAGAGCGCCACTCGCGCTCGGTGAAGAGCATCGGAGGCGGATTCCCCTCCGCCACCCACGCTTTCGTGACGGCCGCCGCCGCGCGCAGCGTCTCGAGGGGCAGCTCGCTCACCACCACCAGCACGTTGGAATCCGAGCGTCGCGGGATGCGCTCTCCCGCCACGGTAGAGCCGTACAGCACGACCGCGCGAAGCGCCTGGCCGTATGCCGCGCGAAGTTGGGTGACGAGCTGGTCGAGAGTCATTGGGGCGGAAGCTGGTGATTAGTGATTCGTGATTCGTGATTCGTGATTCGTGATTCGTGATTCGTGATTCGTGATTGGTAACAGCGGACAACAGGAAGACCTCGGCAGTAGTGGTTACTAATCACTAATCACCAATCACCAATCACCAACTTGATCCTCCGCCGCCGCCGCCGAACCCACCGCCGCCGCCAAAGCCACCGAACCCGCCACCGCCGCCAAACCCGCCGCCAAAGCCGCCGCCAAAGCCCCCGCCGCTCCCCCAGCGGCCGCGGCCGGTGGGCAGAAAGATCGGCACCGGCAGAAAGGTGCGGCCTCTGCGCCCGCTACGGCCGCGCCTGCTCATGCGACTGATCAGCATGATCAGCACCAGCATGAAGATGATCTGGCCGATGGGGAACGGCTCGTCCCGCGGCGCGCGCCTGGCGACAACGGCGGAAGACGCGAGTGACGTGTCCACCGTGAACCCGAACTCGGCGGCGAAGCGCTCGGCCACGGCGAAAGTCACCAGCTCGATGGCGCCCCCGTAATCCCTGGCGGCAAAGAGCGGCGTCGCGCTCCGGCAGATCTCACCGGCGGTCACGTCGGTGATGAAACCCTCCGAGCCCGTGCCGGTCTCGATCCGGCACCGGCCGCGTCCATCGGCGCTCGTCTCCTTCGGCACGACGAGGATCACGGCTCCCGCGTTCCGCGTCGGATCACCCGGGTCGCCGATTGCGCCCACGCCCCAATCGCGGCCGATTCGCAGCGCGATCTCGGTGACGTCGCGGTCGCCGATGTTCGGCAGTGTGACCACGGCGATCTCCCCGCGCGATTTCGTGCGCACGTCTTCCGCGATGCGCGCGATCCGCTGCTCCTGCGTCGCGGGGATCACGTTCGCGAAGTCGTTGACCAGACCGGTCGGCGCCGGGATCTGGACGGCCTGGAGCAGGGCGACGAGGAAGGAGAGCAGAGGCAAGGGAGCTGTTGGCTGTTGGCTATTGGGTGCTGGTCATGCGGAAGTTAGGCAAATGCATGGGCAAGGAAGAACAGCTTTCGTGCGTGAGCGTATCGCCGGGCGCCACGCGGTCCCGAACTGCGCGACAGGCGGAATCCAGGCCGTGAGCGCTGAGCGATCAGCAATCAGCCGTCAGCAACTGCGATTGGGACGTGCAAGGGATTCTGCCGGCGAACGCAACGGTACGTCCAAATGTCAGTTGCCTGAAAGCTCATTGCTAACAGCTCAGAGCTAGCGGCCTGGATTCCGGTTGCCCTCACTCGAACTCTCAATCACGATGCCCACTTGCCCGCCGCGTGGTCCCGCCCGACGTTTACCCGGGTGAAGACACGACTAGAACTTTCCCTGACGCTGGGTGCCGCTTTTCTCCTCGCCGCCTGCAGCCGCCCTCCCGAGCCGCCGCGCAACGGCGCCGTCGCGGCGGGCATCGCTTCACGTGCTGACACGGTCCGGATGCTCGCGGATCGCAGCCGGATCGAGGGCGATTCGGCCGCGCCGGTGTGGGTCATCGACATCAGCGATTTTCAGTGTCCGTACTGCGCGGAATGGCAGCGAAACACGCACGACGCGCTGCGCGCCGAATACGTCCGGACGGGCAAGGTGAAGCTCGCGTTCGTGAACTTCCCCCTGGAGCAGCACCGGCATGCGATGTCCGCCTCGCGCGCGGCGATGTGCGCCGGCGTCCAGGGCCGGTTCTGGCCGGTGCACGACGCGATCTTCGAGACGCAGGAGCGCTGGGCGGCCGCGCCCGACGCGGCTCCTCTATTCGAATCGATCGCGCGCACAGCCGGGGTGCGGATCGAAGAGTGGCGTGAGTGCTTCACTTCGGACGTGATGGATCCGCTCATCGAGGCCGATCGCGACCGCGCACTGGGCGCGGGCGTGAATTCGACGCCGACCTTCATCATCGACCGACAGATCATGCGCGGCGCCGCGCCCATCGAGGAATTCCGTCGCGTGATCGACGCGGCGCTGGCCCCGCAGCCGTAAAGCCGTGAACCGCGCGGCGCGGCTGCTCTATGGTGCCGCGGGACAGCTCAGCCGCGTTGCGCCACTGCTCACTCCGCCGGGAAAGTCCCGCGCGCTCACCGCCCTGCGCGCGCGCCGCGGCCTGACGAAGCGGTACGCCGAATGGGCGAGGAGTTCGCGCGACCGCTCGCGCCCGCTGGTGTGGGTGCACGCCGCGTCGGTCGGCGAAGGGCTCCAGGCCAAGCCCGTTCTGTCGCTGCTGCGCGCGCGCCGGCCGGACGCCCAGATCGTCTACACGTTTTTCTCGCCGAGCGGCAGGCAGCTCGCGGGGACGATGGACGCGGACTTCGCCGATTATCTCCCGTTCGACAACGCCGCCGACATGGACGCGACGCTCGACGCGCTCCGGCCCACGCTGCTGGCGTTCAGCAAGCTCGACGTGTGGCCCGTGCTGGTCGAGCGCGCGAAGCTGAAGGGTGTCGCGCTGGCGCTCATCAGCGGAACGCTTCCGCCGCACTCGCGCCGCCTCACGGGCATCGGCGGCGCCCTGGTCAAGGACGCCTACCTCGCGCTCGACACCATCGGAGCCGCGTCGGCGGACGACGCCGAGAGGTTCGCCGCCGTGGGGATTCCACGCGCGCGCATCGAAGTCACCGGTGACACGAGCTACGACCAAGTGATTGCGCGCGCCGCGGCCGCGAAGGGATCGCGCGTCGTCGAGGGGCTGGCGTCAACCCGGTTCACGCTCGTCGCGGGATCGACCTGGCCGGCGGACAACCGCGTGCTCTTCCCCGCATGGGAGCGAATCAGGCAGCGCGACTCGAAGGCACGACTCATCATCGCCCCACACGATCTCTCGGACCGACAGCTCGGCGCGATCGAAGCGTGGGCCCGGCCGTCCTACAAGCTCGCTCGGCTCAGCGAAGCAGGCGCTGCCAGTGCCGAGGTGATCATCGTCGACCGATACGGAGTCCTGGGCGACATCTACGCCGTTGCCGACGTCGCGTACGTCGGTGGCGGACTGCACCGCCCCGGTCTCCACTCGGTGATCGAGCCCGCGGCGTTCGGCGTGCCGGTGATCTACGGCGCGACGCACGCGCGCCGGCGCGACGCGGACCTTCTGCTGGCGGCCGGCGGCGCCGCGGCGATAGACAGCGCGATTTCACTGGAGAGCGCGCTGGCCGGGTGGCTGCCCGAAGCGAAAAGAAAAGCCGCAGGCGCCAGGGCGCTCGCGGTCGTCAAACGGGAAGCCGGCGCGTCGGAGCGGACCTACGCGCTCCTGATCGCCCTCATGTCCGGGCCGGCGCTACCCGCTTGACCCGGTGAGGCGGAGCCCGCCGGCATGCTCGGTACCGGCAGATGTTCCGGCGTGTGGCGCGGCATGCCGGCGGGGTGCAGGAAGAATCCCTGCACCAGATGCACGCCGAGTGCTTTCAGGATCGCCAGCTCCGCCGCCGTCTCCACGCCCTCGGCTATGACCTGCGCGCCCTGATCGTTCGCGAACCTGATCATCGTCTCGACCAGGTTCTGCTTGATGAAGTTCTCGTCGATGCCGTTGATCAGCGAGATGTCGAGCTTGATGAAGTCGGGCTCGAGGTTGGCGATGGACCCCAGTCCGGCGTAGCCGCTGCCGGCGTCGTCCACCGCGAAGCGGAAGCCCGCGTCGCGGAAGGCCTGCAGTCGGTTCCGGAACTTGGGGTAATCCTTGATCGCGGTGCGCTCGGTGATCTCGATCACGACGCGCTTGGGATCGGGCGCGTTCAGCTGCTCCGGGCTGAACGTGGGGTCGGCGAAGTCGCCCGGATCGACGTTCAGGAAGAGCAGCTCGCCCTGGTCGAAGCGGTGCTGCATCCCTTCGATCGCGCGCGCGCGGCAGATGCGGCTCAGCTCCCAGAGCAGATCGCCCCGCGCGGCGACCTCGAACATCACCTCGGGGCTGCGCATGCTGCGCATGACCCCGCGGGCAAGAGCCTCGTAGCCGAATATCTCGCCGGTCTCGGCCACCACGATGGGGTGATAGTCGACGTACACGCCCCGCGTCCGGATGCTCTCGCGGAGATCCTCCAGCTTCTTGACCGTCTCCCGCGCTTCGACGCTGTGCGAGGAGAGCACCGCCTGGCGCACGCCGCGGTATATCTGCCGCTCCAGGCGGAACTTGGGATTGACCATGACGTGCGCGCGGCCCGCGTATATGTCGAAGAGCGACGCGATCTCCTCGCCGTGGACCGCTTCTATTCTCTCGGAGACGTGCTTCTGCAGCCCGCTGATGATCTCCGTTATCTGCTCGTCGCTCGCCGCCTCGAATCCCGGCTCGGGGATGTGGAAGAACACGAAGTCGTCGTCGTTGGTGAACCGGACCATGACGCGCGAGGAACGCAGCGGGCTGTCGTGCAGGTAGGCACGCACGGCCGCCGCGGTTGTGGCGAGCACGGCGTCGAGCTTCTCCCAGCCGTAGATCTCCTCGATCTTGGAGTAGCGGCTGAAGTTGAAGTACAGGATCAACAGTTCGCCGCGCTCGACGATCGCGCGCCGCATGCTCTCGACGGCCGCCTGGAGAGTGGGGAGGCCGGTTACGCCGTCGTAGAGTAGATGCTCGGTCTCCATTTACCGGCCCGGCGAAAGCATCCGCGCATTGCGCTCCACCGTGTCCGCGAGCTTGGAGAGCTCGAACGGTTTTTCGACGAAGTCGTCGGCGCCGGTCTGGATGGCCTGCCGCTTGTTGGTCCAGTCGTGCAGCGCCGTGACCATGATCACGCGGACCGGGTGCGACGCGTCGTGATTCTGCTTCATCTCGCGGCAGACCTCCCACCCGTCGCGCCCGGGCATCATCACGTCCAGCAGGACGATGGACGGGTGCTCGCGCTCGAAGATCTCGAGCGCCTCTTCTCCGCCATAGGCAACGGTTATGGGGTAACCGCGTGCCTTTAGATAGTCGCGAATGATATTCGCGTTGTCGTGATTGTCGTCCACGACTAAAACGTGAGGAAGCGGCGAGTTGGTCATTGTGTGGGTGCACCCCTGCACAGGGGGGGAGCGGGGCAAGATGCAAGCCATGGAGAGCGGCTGTTGGCTATTGGCTATTGGCCAGCAACTAGGAGCTAATAGCCAACAGCCAATAGCCAACAGCTAATTTCGGCCGCCACCTTGGCCGGTCCTCTTGCCGGCACAAAGTCCGTGCTGCAACGTAGTAAAGCTTACTCATCTGTATTCAGCTTCCTCTGGAGTCCTGCCAAATGCACCCGCTTTTCTCGTCGTTCCGGCGTGCGCTCATCGGATCGCTCGCACTCTCGCTCGTCGCCGTTTTCCCGGTACAATCATTGGCGCAGGCGCGGCCCGCTGCCGCCCGCGCGCAGGCTCAGCCGCCGAAGGCGACGCTCGTCACGACCGTCGAGGGGATCTCGGAGTACTCGCTGCCCAACGGGCTGCGGATCCTGCTCGTTCCCGATCAGTCGAAGCCGACCGTGACGGTCAACATCACCTACCTCGTCGGCTCGCGGCACGAGGGCTACGGCGAGTCCGGCATGGCGCACCTGCTCGAGCACCTCGTGTTCAAGGGCACGCCGCGGCATCCGAACATTCCGCAGGAGCTGACCGAGCACGGCTCGCGCCCCAACGGCACGACCTGGTTCGACCGCACCAACTATTTCGAGACCGTGCCGGCGACCGACGTGAACCTGGACTGGGGGTTGGATCTCGAGGCCGATCGCATGGTCAACAGCTTCATCGCCAAGAAGGACCTGGAGAGCGAGTTCACAGTCGTGCGCAACGAGTTCGAGGGCGGCGAGAACAGCCCGTTCAACGCCACGCTCGAGCGCACGATGTCGACCGCGTTCGTCTGGCACGGCTACGGCCGCTCGACGATCGGAAACAAGGCCGACATCGAGAACGTGCCGATCGAGCGGCTGCAGGCTTTCTACAGGAAGTACTACCAGCCCGACAACGCAATTCTCGTGGTGGCCGGGAAGTTCGAGCCGGAGAAGACGCTCCGGCTCATCGAGCGGAAGTTCGGCGTGATCCCGAAGCCGGTCCGGTCGCTGGAGCACGGCAACCTGCTGTATCCGACCTACACCGCCGAGCCCGTGCAGGACGGCGAGCGTGAGGCCGTCGTGCGCAGAGTCGGGGACCTCCAGCTGCTGCTCGCCGCGTACCACGTGCCCGCCGGATCGCACCAGGATTTCGCGGCCGTCGAAGTGCTGAGCTCCGTGCTCGGCGACAACCCGTCGGGCCGGCTGTACAAGGCTCTGGTAGACTCGAAGCTGGCCGCCGGGGCCGGTGCATTCGCGTTTCAGCTGAAAGAGCCGGGACTGCTGTTCAACTTCGCGCAGCTCCGTACGGATCAGGGTATCGATACCGCGCGAAAGGTCCTCACGGCGACGCTCGACAATCTGGGCTCGGCTGAGTTCACGGCCACGGAAGTCGACCGCGCCAAGACCGATCTGCTCCGGAACATCGAGCTGCTGTTGAACAACTCCGAGCGCGTCGGATTCGAGCTGACCGAATGGGCGGCGATGGGCGACTGGCGTTTGATGTTCCTGCACCGCGATCGCGTGGAGAAGGTCACGCCGGCCGACGTGCAGCGCGTGGCCGCCGCCTACCTCAAGCCGGCCAACAGAACTGTCGGCATGTTCCAGCCGACGCCGAGTCCGGACCGCGCGGAGATCCCGGCGATCCCGGACGTACCCGCGCTGGTTGCGAACTACACCGGCCGGGCCGCGGTGGCCGAGGGCGAAGTCTTCGACCCGTCGCCGAGCAACATCGACGCCCGGGTCACGCGCGTCGAGCTGCCCAATGGCGCCGTGGTGACGCTGCTCCCGAAGAACACGCGCGGCGATCGTGTAGTCGCGACGATGTACCTGCGCCAGGGAACCGAGCAGTCGCTGATGAACAAGTCCACGATCTCGTCGCTCATGGTGGCGATGCTCTCCCGCGGCACGACCAGCCTGACGCGCGAGCAGGTGCAGGACTCGCTCAGTAAGCTGAAGGCGAACGTCAGCATCATCGGCGGTGGGAACAACGTCATCACGCGCATCGAGACGACGCGGCCGAATCTGCTCCCGACGCTCGATCTCGTGGCGCAGCAGCTCCGCTCGCCGCGGTTCGACGCGGACGAGTTCGCCAAGCTCAAGCAGGAGCGGCTCGCGAGCGTCGAGGCCGGGAAGTCCGAGCCGCAGGTGCTCGCATCGATCGCGCTCCAGCGGGCCCTCTACCCGGTAGCACCGGGCCATCTGCTGTACGCGGCTTCACCGGATGAAAACGTGGCGTACATCAACGCCGTCACGCTCGACGACATGCGCCGCTTCCACGCGGAGTATCTGGGCGCGAGTCACGCTGATCTGGCGGTCGTCGGTGATTTCGACGCCGACGAGACGCGCGCCGCTCTGACCCGCCTGTTCGGCGACTGGAACAGCCCGCAGCCGTTCAGCAGGCTCGTGCGCGTGTACGCGCCGACGGACTCGGCGATGACGAGCATTCTCACCCCCGACAAGGCGCAGGCGATCTACCTGTCGGCGCAGACGATCAAGCTCAGCGACGCGCACGCGGATTATCCGGCGATGCTGCTGGCGAACTACATGCTCGGCGGCGGGTTCCTGAACTCGCGGCTTGCCACGCGCCTGCGGCAGCGGGACGGGCTCAGCTACGGCGTCGGCTCGGGCTTCTCGGCGCAGTCGCTGGACGAGTACGCGATCTTCCAGGGCTTCGCCATCTACGCGCCGCAGAACGCGGACCGGGTGGTGACGGCGTTCCGGGAAGAGCTGGACCGCGCGGTGCGGGAAGGATTCACCCCAGCGGAAGTGGACGCGGCCAAGACCGGCTACGTCCAGTCGCGGTCGCAGGCCCGGGCCAACGACTCCGAGCTGATGGGCATTCTCGTGGACCGCAGGTTCACGGGACGGACGATGGCCTACGACGCCAAGCTCGACGCCGATCTCGCGGCGCTGACCGCGGAGCAGGTGAACGCGGTGCTGCGGAAGCATCTCGATCCGAGCAAAATGATCGTGGTTCGCGCTGGAGACTGGAACAAGGCAGCCGCGCCGTGATGTTGCGGTAGTTTCGCTCGAGAAAAACGAAGCAGGGGTGGTTTGCTGGGGCTACGCTTCGCTAACACGCCCCTGCAAACCACCCCTGCTTCGTTTTTCTTGCGTGCCTCTGCGCGGTTGCGGCGCGGCTGCGTGCGGCGTCTCCGCGCTCGCTTCGCGCTGACTACAGGGCGCTGGCTTTCTCCGTGACGACGCGGACGTTGTTGTCCTCGACCTGAAGAAAGCCGCCGTCCACGGTGAAGCGCTTGCCCCCAGCGTTCGCTCCCTCGAGGCGCAGCTCGCCGTTGCCGAGCAGCGTCACCATCGGCGCGTGGCCGCTGAGAATGCCGAGCGAGCCGTCGAAGGCGGGGGCAACGACTGAAGTTGCCTCGCCCTCGAACAGCAGGGCTTCAGGTGAAATTACGGAAACTTTCAGCATAGCTAGCAGCTAGCAGCTAGCAGCGAGGAGCGGAAAGTCGCCGCGGAAAACCTCGGCCATGGGTGGCTAGCTGCTAGCTGCTGGCTGCCAGCTGCCGTTCTCATGCTTTCGCCATCTGGTTCGCCTTCTCGATCACGTCCTCGATCCCGCCGGCCATGAAGAAGGCCTGCTCCGGATACTGATCGAACTCACCCGCGACGAGGCGCTCGAACGAGGAGATCGTTTCCTCCAGCTTCACGTACCGGCCCGTGATGCCGGTGAACTGCTCGGCGACCGCGAACGGCTGCGACATGAAGCGCTGCAAGCGGCGCGCGCGGCCAACGATCTTCTTGTCGTCCTCCGACAGCTCGTCCATTCCGAGAATCGCGATGATGTCCTGCAGCTCCTTGTACCGCTGGAGGATGCGCTGCACTTCCGTCGCGACCTTGTAGTGCCGGTCGCCGATGTACTGCGCGTCGAGAATTCGCGAGGAAGACGCGAGCGGATCCACGGCGGGATAGATCCCGAGCTCGGTGATCGCGCGCGACAGAACGACGGTCGCGTCCAGGTGGGCGAACGCGGTCGCCGGCGCGGGATCGGTGATGTCGTCGGCCGGAACGTAGATGGCCTGCACCGACGTGATCGAGCCGGACTTCGTCGAAGTGATGCGCTCCTGCAGGTCGCCCATCTCGCTGGCGAGCGTCGGCTGGTAGCCGACGGCGCTCGGCATGCGGCCGAGCAGCGCGGAGACTTCCGAGCCGGCCTGCGTGAAGCGGAAGATGTTGTCGATGAACACGAGCACGTCGGCGTTCTCGACGTCGCGGAAATACTCGGCGACGGTGAGACCAGACAGCCCGACGCGGAGCCGGGCTCCCGGCGGTTCGTTCATCTGCCCGTAGATCAGCGCGGTCGAGGCGAGCACGCCCGACTCCTGCATCTCCAGGTACAGGTCGTTGCCCTCGCGCGTGCGCTCGCCCACGCCGCAGAACACGGACTTGCCGCCGTGTCCCTTCTGCACGTTGGCGATCAGCTCCATGATGATGACGGTCTTGCCGACGCCGGCGCCGCCGAACAGTCCGATCTTTCCGCCCTTCACGAAGGGCGCGATCAGGTCGATGACCTTGATGCCCGTCTCGAATATCTCGGTCTTCGGCTCGAGCGCGGAGAACTTCGGCGCCGCGCGATGAATCGGCCACCGCTCCACGTCGTCCGGGATCGGCGCGCCGTTGTCCACCGGGTTACCGAGCACGTTGAGGATGCGGCCGAGCGCCGCGGCGCCGACCGGCACCGTGATCGCCTGGCCCGTGTCCACCACTTCCATGCCGCGGACGACCGAATCAGTGGACGACATGGCGACAGCGCGGACCTGGTTGCGGCCGATGTGCTGCTGGACTTCGGACGTCACGTCGATGACCTGGCCGTAGTCGGT
>JANLGX010000245.1 GCA_024654005.1 Gemmatimonadaceae bacterium
TTCGTGCTCGACCGTCTCGTTGATGGCTTCGCGCGCCGCATCCACGTAATCACGCACCGTATCCGTCACCTCGTCCAGTGCCGGCAGCCGCTCGAGCAGCGGCTCGCTGTGCTCGCGGGCCCAGCGCGCGCCGCGGACCGCGCCCTTCCGCGCGCGTCGGGCGTACGGCGGGATCGTGTCGCCCGCCCACCTCGCGCCCTCGAGTCCCATCGTGCCGCTCCACTTCGCGCCCCGGCCGACCGCGTCCAGCACCGGCCGCAGCGGCCGGTTTCCGCTCGGACCTCTCCGCACCAGCAGCGCTATGCCCGCGCCGATCGCTACTCCGATGACCGCCGCGGTCAGGAGATCGAACTGCTCCTCGCGATCGTCGTCGAAATCATCCACGGGGGCGGATGCGCGGCGTTTCTGGCCGGCCGTCGGCCCCTTGGTCTCCGATGATGCCACCATTGTCCAGCCCCTCCTCGTCAAAAGACTCGTCTGCGAAAGATTCATCGAGCGCGTCACCTACCCGCTCCACCGCCTCCACCAATCCCGGATCGCGCAGCCTGTGCCGCCGCCGGGCCTTGCGCGAGCGCCCCTTGGCGAACGTCGCCGCTCCCGTGCCGACGCCCTTGATCGTCGACACCGACGCGACGAACACCGCTTCGATCTCCTCCTGCGCCACCTCCAGCAGGGCGTTCAGCCCGTTGATCCTGTCCTCGGCCAGCTCCGCCGCCTTCAGCAGCTTCTGGTTGGTGGACGCGACCGCCTGATTCACCTGCTGCACGTCCACGCGCAGCGAGGTCGAGATGTAGTCCAGGTTGTCGGTGATCGAGCTGGCGTGCCGCATGATCGGATTGATGTCGCCGTAAATCCGATCGAGCGTGTCGCTGATCTTCTTGTGCGTCTTCCTCACGTTCAGCGCCGCCGGGATCAGCGCCGCCGCGAGAGCCAGGAAGGTGAGGGTCAGAACGCCGCTCGCGACGTTCGTCACGCTGCTCCACCAGCTCGGGTCCTCCGCGACCTGCCTGGTGAAGATCGTGTCGGGCAGCACCGCGGCCTGCTGCGCGAGCAAGTCGATGATCGCCATCATCCAGGTGTTCACGCGCACGATGTGTGCAAGGGAAGGGCCACTTGAGGCTCTTGGCTGTTGGCTGTTAGCTGTTGGTCTCCGCGACGAAATCTACTGGCTGCCGTCGCCGGTGCCGTCAAGCCAATTGCCAACAGCCAATAGCCAATAGCTGCTTCTCAGCGATATTTCGGAAACCTTCATCCCACACGAATGCCCGCAGTCCAGTACGTAGTCGAAGGCAGGGCGACACTCAAGGGATCCATCCGGCCCTCGGGCAACAAGAACGCCGCGCTGCCGATACTGGCGGCCGCGCTCCTGTCGCGCCATCCGGTCCGGCTCGAGAACGTCCCCAGGATCCGCGACATGGAGACCCTCGTCGCGCTCATCCGCTCGATGGGAGTGACCATCGACTGGGAAGGCCGGAACACTCTCGAGGTGCACGCGGCCAAGCTCGATGGCGGCAACCTGGACCCGGTTCTGTGCGCCACGATCCGCGCATCGATTCTGCTCGCGGCGCCGCTGCTGGCACGGTGCGGCGAGGTCTCGCTTCCCGCGCCCGGGGGCGACGTGATCGGGCGCCGGCGGCTCGACACCCACTTCCTCGCGCTGCAGGCGCTGGGCGCGAAGATCAACGCGAGCGACCAGTTCGAGCTGTCCGCCAAGCAGTTCACGGGCGCCGATGTGTTCCTCGACGAGCCGAGCGTGACCGCCACCGAGAACGCGCTGATGGCCGCCGCGGCCGCCGAGGGGACCACGGTCCTCCGGAACTGCGCGAGCGAGCCGCACGTGCAGGACCTGGCGTGGTTTCTCGGGAAGCTGGGAGCGAAGATCGACGGCATAGGCACCAACACGATGACCATTCACGGCCAGCAGGAGCTGGGCAACGGGCCCGTCACGCACGCCATCGGCCCCGATCACATCGAGGTCGGCTCCTTCATCGGGCTCGCCGCGGTGACGGGCTCGGAGCTCCGGATCGTGGACGCCGGCGTGGAACACCTTCGCTCGACGCGCATGGGCTTCGCCAAGATGGGAATCGAGTGTCTGGTGGAAGGCGACGACGTGATCGTGCCGGCGCAGCAGTCCAAGGAGATTCAGCCAGATCACGGCGGGCACATCTCGAAGCTCGAGGACCAGCCGTGGCCCGCGTTTCCCGCCGACACCATGTCGATCGCGATCGTGACGGCGACGCAGTGCAACGGGCTGATCATGATGCACGAGAAGATGTTCGAGTCGCGGCTCTTCTTCGTCGACAAGCTGATCGCAATGGGCGCACGCATCGTTTTGTGCGACCCGCACCGCGCGCTGATCACCGGACCGCAGCGGCTGCACGGCGCGTACATGGACTCGCCCGACATTCGTGCCGGCATGGCGCTGCTGCTCGCGGCGATGTGCGCGGACGGAACCAGCCGGATCAACAACGTGCAGCAGATCGAGCGCGGCTACGAGCGGATCGACGAGCGGCTGAACGCGCTCGGCGCCAACATCCGCCGCGTCGAGGATCGCCGCGGGGAGCCGCCGGCCGGGCGCGTAGTCTGACGGTTCCGCACGAGCCCGTCGCCGAGCTCGAGGAGCTCGGCATCCGCGCCTTCACGACGACCCGCGAGGCCGGGACCTTCAGCCTGTCCGGCGGCGACCCCGAGGATGAGGTGTTGGCGCGCTGGGCGGAGCTGGAGCGGGAGATAGCCGGCGAGGCGACGGCTGTGGTGCTCGCGCGGCAGGTGCACGGCACGAAGCTGCTCGAGCACGGCGGCGGCAAGCAGGGCTGGGTCCGCGTGGGAGAGGGCGACGGGCACATCACCTCGGAGCGCGGCCTCGCGCTCGCGGTGTCGATCGCCGACTGCGTGCCGGTGTTCATGGCTCATCCATCGGGGACGATCGCGCTGCTGCACTCCGGGTGGAAAGGGACCGCCGCGGGCTTCGTGACGCGCGCGGCGGCCGCGTTTTCGATGCTCGGCAAGCCGCCGTCGGAGCTGCGGGTGCACCTCGGCCCCGCCATTTGCGGACGGTGCTACGAGGTCGGAGCGGACGTGCGGGAGCAGCTCACCGGCCACCCGGCAACCCGGCCGGGACAGGTGGATCTGCGGTCGCTGCTGGCGGGACAGGCCTCGGCCGCGGGGGTGCGGCAGATCAGCATGAGCCCGTGGTGCACGCGGCACGACAACGACCGATTCTTCTCCCATCGGGCCGCGGATGCAGGACGTCAGGTCGCGGTCATCATGCGGAGGCTGTAGCCGCAGGGAAAAGCGCTGCGTCCTGCGTCCTGCGTCCTGCGTGCTGCGTCCTGTCATGCACTCGGGCCGGGCTCAGCGCCTTGGTTCCCACTGGCAACGAAGCAAGTGGGATGGAGGGAGGTCGCAACCGCCCTAATCTCTCTTGGACGCAGCACGCAGCACGCAGCACGCAGCACGCAGCACGCAGGGCTTTGCCGCATTGCGGGGCACACAGCCAGCCACTATACTTAAGGTTGTCGCGCGGACATTTCGTGTGACGGATGTGGGGGAAGTTCGCCCCACATTTTTTTGTTCTCTGGAACTATATCATAAAGTAGATGAAGTCAGAGCTGGAACCAATTGTGAAGGAAGCACTTGCGGAGGTTGGGCTGGAGCTGTTCGAGCTCAGGCGAGGGGGTACCAGGAATCGCCCCGTCGTAGACGTTCGGATCGACCGGACCGACGGCCAGAACATCAGCATCGAGGATTGCGCGCGCGCGTCGCGGGCGATCGAAGCGAAGCTGGACGTGGATGAGGACGGGCAGCGATACGTGCTGGAGGTGTCGTCGCCGGGGATCGAGCGGCCGCTGCGGGACGCGGCGGACTGGAAGCGTTTCGCGGGGAAGAAGGCGAACGTGAAGAGCGACCTGCTTGGCGGAATGGCCGAGGTCGAGATAGTGGGGATCGAGCACGATGATTGGCGCGAGATCGCGGTCGTGCGCACGGCGAAGGGCGAGGAGCTGCGGCTGCCGCTCAACGAAGTGCGGGAAGCGCGCCTCGCGTTTAACTGGAATCGATAGAGGCCCAGATGTCGGCAGATATTTTGATCGCGCTCCGCGAGCTGACCAACTCGAAGCAGTTGGACCGCTCGGAGCTGCACGGACTGATTCAGGACGGCATTTATGCCGCCCTCGCCAAGCGGCACGGACCTACGGTCCAGGCCGAAGTGGACATAGACGAGTCGAAGGGGTCCATCAAGATCGTGCTGCTCAAGACCGTCGTCGAGGAAGTCACCGACCCCGCGCGCGAGATCGCGCTCGAGGAAGCGCGCATGACCGACGAGGAGTTCCAGGTCGGCGACATGATGGAGGAGCCGGTCGACTTCGCGGAGTTCGGGCGCACCGCAGTGCAGGCGGCCAAGCAGCGCATCATCCAGCGCGTGCGCGAAGGCGAGCGCACCCGGATCCGCGACGAGTTCACCAGCCGCGTCGGCGAGCTGCTCTCGGGCGAGGTGCAGCAGATCGAGCGCGGCAAGCTCGTCGTCATGCTGAACAAGTTCCGCGAGGCGGAGGCGATCATCCCGTACCGCGAGCAGAACCACCGCGAGCACTTCCATCAGGGCGAGCCCGTGCGCGCCGTGCTGAAGCGCGTCGAGGAGACGCCCAAGGGGCCGCGCCTCGTGCTCAGCCGCTCGGACGCGATGTTCGTGCAGGCGCTGTTCAAGCTCGAGGTGCCGGAGATCCAGCAGGGGATCGTGGAGATCAGAGCGGCGGCCCGTGAAGTCGGCAGCCGCACCAAGATCGCGGTGTTCTCCCGGGACGACGCCGTCGATCCAGTGGGCGCGTGCGTCGGCATCAAGGGCTCGCGCGTGCAGGCCGTGGTGAACGAGCTGGCCGGCGAACGGATCGACATTGTCCCCTGGTCGCAGGACCCGGAGCGGTTCGCCAAGCTGGCGCTCGCGCCCGCGCGCGTCGCGCGCGTGTTCAGCGATCCCGCGACGAAGACGATTCAAGCGGTGGTGGACGAGGACCAGCTGTCGCTCGCGATCGGCCGCAACGGGCAGAACGTGCGGCTCGCGTCCGAGCTCACCGAGTGGAAGATCGATCTCTACTCCAGCCGCGAGTGGATGGAGCGCGCCGGCGATCAGCCGATCTTCGCGCCGCTCCCCGAGGATTCCGCGGTCAATCCGCGGCTCGCCGAAATCGACGGGATCTCCGCGGCGACGTCGGCCGTGCTGGAGGAAGCCGGCTACAAGCGGCTGGACGACATCATCGACCTGGAGCGGGAGGACTTCCTGCGTCTGGCGGGAATCGCGCCGGAGGAGGCTGACCGACTCATGTCGATTATCAACGAGCTGACCACCGACGACGCCGCGGGCGCGAGCGAAGCTGCTGGTGCCGCGGGTGCCGCGGGTGAGAACGAGGGGACGGCCGGGGATCCCGCGGAGGAGTCCGCCGTCGGAATCGATCCGCGCGCCGCGCCGCTTCCGGGCAACGAGGAAGCGCTGCGCGAGATCAACGAGGGAACCGCCGACACCGAGGACTTCGGTCCGCCGGTGCCTGGCGGAGAGGGCGCTAACGCGATGCACAAGGACGAGCCGCGGACTGAGGCCGAGCCGAAGGCGGAGCCGAAGCCGAAGGCGAAAGGCAAAGTGAAGGCGGAGGGCTGATCGCCACCGATTCCGCGAAGCTCCTTCGTCTCATCGGGCTGGGCGTCCGCGGCCGCACGGTCGTGGTCGGCGTGGACCAGGTGAGGCGCTCGGTGCTGAAGGGAAAAGTGAAGCTGGCGGTGGTGGCGCCGGACGCCGCGCGGAACAGTTTGGACAAGGTGCTGCCGCTGCTGGAAGCGCGGCACGTGCGGGTGATGGAAGCTCCGAGTGCGAGAGAGCTGGGTGAGGCTGTAGGCCGCGAGAGTACGGTCGCGGTTGGAATTCTCGATGCCGGATTGGCTAGAGGTGTTGCTGCTGTAGGCCAGCAGCTAGCAGCTAGCAGCGAGTGGCGGAAGAAGGAAAGTAAAAAGCGGTAGTAGGTTTTTAGCTGCTAGCTGCTAGCTGCTGGCTCCAAGGAGAATCACCAGTTGAGCAAACTTCG
>JANLGX010000247.1 GCA_024654005.1 Gemmatimonadaceae bacterium
ACGGTGTCGATCAGTGAGGAGGGCGTGGGTGGGGGCGCCCGGTCGCCCACGGGTCTGGTGGTGCTGGCCGGGGCGCTCCGCTGATCGACACCGTGTTCAGCGCGGCGAGCGCGAGCCGATGCTCCGCGCTGAACGTCCCGGTCCCGTCCGCGCGCGGCTGGAATGTGCCCAGCGCGACGCGGCCGTCGTCGGTGCCCAGCCAGACCTGGAAGACCCTCCCGGGACGCGGCTGCCTCAGGCTGTACACGAAGAGCGTCCACCGGTCGCTCCGCCTGTCCCAGAACATGCGCGCCAGCGGCTCGCGCGCCTCGCGATTGTACAGGCTGATGATCCGCACGCCCGGGCCGGTCACCGAAGCGATCGTCGTGTCGCGCTGGGCGACGGCCCGCTCCAGCTCCGCCACGCGCGACTCGTCGACCACGGGCTCTGTCGTGCCCCCGCCGGCCAGCGCGTCACGCTCACCCCGGGCGTTCAACATCGCGGCGATCGAGCCGAGGGCGATCACGGTCGCCACGACCGCGATCCAGATCGGCATGCTGCTCCGGTCCAGCCTCTCCCGAGCCGGCTCGGGCTCGACCCTCGACGGTCTGGCAGCCGGAGCGCGGGGGTCGGAGGACCGCAGCAGCTCGGCGCGCGCCGGGCGTCGCGGCGGGGCCGCGTCCTTTCCGCCGGTCCTCGCGAACAGCCGTGACTTGATGCCGGCGGAATGCCCCCGGTTCAGCGTCCGCTCGGGGATCAGAGCCGAAAGGGACGCGACGACCCGGTAGAAGCTGCGCAGCTCGGCGGCGCACTCCGGACAGCCCGCGGCGTGCGCCACCACTCCCTGGGACAGATCTTCCGGGGCGATACCGAGGGCGACGGCTTCGATCTCCTCCGCCGCCTGCTCGTGCGTCAACGGAGCCGTCATGGCGTCCCCTCCGTCGCGCGCGCCTCCGGCGCCGCGGGCTCGGCCAGCGCGTCGCGCAGCTTCCGCATCGCCACGCGCAGCCGGGTGCGCGCAGTCTCCGGCGACTGTTTCGTCACGCTGGCGACGTCCGCCGGGCCCATCCCGCGGAAGAACGCCAGCTCCAGGATCGTGCGCTGGTCGGCCGGAACCGAGGCGAGCGCCGCCGCGATCAGCTGCTGCGCGGCTCCGGGAGCTCCGCCGGAGTGCGCGGTCGCCGTGGCGGAAAGCCCGGTGGTGTCTTCCAGCACGCGGTCGAGCGGACGCTTCCCTGTCCTGAGCCGCCCGGCGGCGCGCTGGCGGCAGATCAGCAGCAGCCAGCTGGCGACGTCGGCCAGCGTCGGATCGTAGTCTCCAGCCCGCTGCCACGCCCGCCAGAAAGTCTCCTCCACCGCGTCCTCGGCCTCGGCGACACCCCCCAGCAGATGGAACGCGTGCGAGTGGAGCATCTCCGCGTGCCGATCGTACAGCGCGGACAGCGCGAGCGGGTCGCCGTCCGCTATCCGCCGCACCAGGGCAAGGTCGTCCGTCGCGGGCGGCCGTTCCGAAGAGATGTCGAGTGGAATCACGTGGACAAATTAGTAGCTTTCAGGTCGATGCACCGCGCCAATCCCGCCTCGTCGCTCTCAACCCTCGCCACAATCGTCGCATAGAATGCCCACTCCACGACTCGCCGCCATCCAGGATCTCGCGACGCGCTCGGTGCTGCTCAACGACCGCGGCGACTCACACCGAATCTCCGAATACTTCGGCGTGAATACCTTCGGCGCGCGCCAGATGCGCGACAAGCTCCCGCAGGAAGTTTATCAGAAGCTGCACGAGTCGATTCGCTGGGGGAAAAAGCTCGATGCCGAAGTGGCGCCGGTGCTCGCGCAGGTGGTGAAGGACTGGGCGATCTCGCGCGGAGCGACGCACTTCACGCACTGGTTCCAGCCGCAGACGGGACTGACCGCGGAGAAGCACGACGCGTTTCTTTCGTTCGACGCCGATCACAATCCGGTCGAGGCGTTCTCCGCCGAGCAGCTTATCCAGAGCGAGCCCGACGCGTCGAGCTTTCCCTCCGGCGGCTTGCGCGCGACGTGGGAAGCGCGCGGCTACACCGCGTGGAACCCGGCGTCGCCGGTGTTCATCGCGGAGTGGGCGGGCGTGCGCACGCTGTGCGTGCCGTCGGTGTTCATCGGCTACAACGGCGAAGCGCTGGACGAGATGACGCCGTTGCTGCGCAGCTCCGACGCGCTGTCGCAGAAGGCGGTCGAGCTGCTCGAGGTGCTCGGCGACGGCGTGCACCGCGTGTACACCACGCTCGGGCCGGAGCAGGAGTACTTCCTGATCGACCGCACGCAGTTTGCGCTGCGTCCCGACCTGGTGATGGCCGGCCGCACGCTGGTGGGCGCGCAGCCCGCGCGCGGCCAGCAGCTCGAGGACCACTACTTCGGCGGCATTCCGGAGCGAGTGCAGGCGTGCATCGCCGAGGTCGAGTACGAGCTGTACAAGCTCGGCGTGCCGATCAAGACGCGGCACAACGAGGTCGCGCCCTGTCAGTTCGAGATGGCGCCGGTGTTCGAGGAGACCGACGTCGCGTGCGATCACAACATGCTGGTGATGTCCACGCTGCGCCGCGTCGCGCTGCGGCACGGCCTGCAGGCGCTGCTGCACGAGAAGCCGTTCGCCGGGATCAACGGCAGCGGCAAGCACTGCAACTGGTCGATGCAGGTGCGATCGGACGATCCGCGCCTCGACGGCGCCAACCTGCTGAAGCCGGGCGAGACGCCGCACCAGAACGTGCGCTTCCTGATCTTCCTCGCGGCCGCGCTGCAGGGGCTGCACAAGCACGCGGGCCTGCTGCGCGCGGGGATCGCGTCCTCGGGCAACGAGCACAGGCTGGGCGCCAACGAGGCGCCGCCAGCGATCATCTCCGCCTTCATGGGCGACATGCTGACGCGCGTGATCGACGAGATCAGCACCGGCAAGACCAGCGCGAACGCCGAGCAGGCGATGCTCAAGCTCGGGGTCGCGAAGCTGCCCGAGATCCAGCGCGACAACACCGACCGCAACCGCACGTCGCCGTTCGCGTTCACGGGGCAGAAGTTCGAGTTCCGCGCGGTGGGATCGAGCGCGTCGATCGCGTTCCCGGTGATGATCCTGAACGCGGCGGTCGCGGAGGCAGTCGGCGATCTCACGGGGAAGCTGCGCGCCGAGATGAAGAACACGAAGTCGCGCGACGACGCGGTGTTGGCGGTCGTGCGGGAGTCGTTC
>JANLGX010000249.1 GCA_024654005.1 Gemmatimonadaceae bacterium
CTCCGGAACGGCCGGGCGTTGGCGGGAGCGGCATTTCTCCTGGCGGGAGTGGGCGCGTTCGGCTGCTCCAGCCCCCCGGCCATGCACGCTGAAGAGCCCCCCGCGGCTCCTGTCCAGGAGCCGCCGGTACCGGCCCCCTCGGAGGTCGCGCTGATCCCGGCTCCCGCCGCGGGTGGTTTGGCGGGCGAGCGGCCATTCGTCATATCGGGCTCGACGCGCATTCACGTCGGCCCTGCCGACGCGGAAGCCCTCCGGCTGGCCAATGACCTGGCCCGCCTCATTCCGGTCGGGCCGGGACAATCCCGCCCGGTCTCGCCTCTGCAATCAGGGTCGGCCGCCCCCGGCATCAATCTCCTCATCGATGCGTCGCTCGACTCCCTCGGCGCGGAAGGCTACCGCCTCACTATCGCTCCCGACCGTATCACGGCGACGGCAGCGCGACCAGCCGGATTGTTCTACGCAATTCAGACGCTGCGTCAGCTCCTGCCGGTCGAAGTCGAGCGCGGGCAGGCCCCGCAACGGTTCGCCGTCGCTGCCGGTGACATAAGCGACCGGCCGCGCTTCGAGTGGCGCGGCGCCATGCTCGACGTGTCGCGCCATTTCCTGAAGCCCGCGGATGTGAAGCGCTTCATCGACGTGATGGCGCTGTACAAGCTCAACCGCCTCCACCTGCACCTGGCCGACGATCAGGGGTGGCGGATCGAGATCAAGTCGTGGCCGAATCTCGCGAGGCACGGCGGGAGCACCGCGGTCGGCGGGGGCGCGGGCGGCTTCTACACGCAGGCCGAGTACTCGGATCTCGTGGAGTACGCCAGCATGCGATTCATCATGATCGTGCCCGAGATCGACATGCCCGGGCACATCAACGCCGCGCTCGCTTCATATGCCGAGTTGAACTGTGACGGCCGCGCACGCGAGCTGTACACCGGTACGCGTGTGGGATTCAGCTCGCTGTGCGTGACGAAGGACATCACCTACAAGTTTGTCGACGACGTGATTCGCGAGATCAGCGCGCTCACGCCGGGCCCGTGGTTCCACATCGGCGGCGACGAGGTCAAGACGCTGACCGCGCAGCAGTACGGGGGCTTCATCGACCGCGTGCAGTCGATCGTGCAGTCGCACGGCAAGGTGATGATCGGCTGGGACGAGATCGGAGAGGCCAAGCTCGCTCCCACGACGATCGTGCAGTACTGGCGGCCGAACGCTCCGGCGCGCGAGGCGATCGCCCAGGGCGCGCGCTTCATTCTCTCCCCGGCGCAGAAGGTCTATCTGGACATGAAGTACGACTCGTCCACGGCGCTCGGCTTGAAGTGGGCGGGATATGTGGACGTGCGCACATCCTACGACTGGGATCCCGCGCGGCTCGTCGCCGGAATCAGTGAGAGCGCGATCGTAGGTGTCGAAGCTCCGCTGTGGGCCGAGACCGTAGTCACGCTCGGCGACTACGAGTACATGGCTTTTCCCCGCCTCGCCGCCGTGGCCGAGCTGGGCTGGTCGCCCCAGCAGCGACGCACCTGGGAGGATTTTCGCACGCGCCTCGGGGCGCACGGGCCACGATTGTCTGCGCTCGGAGTGAACTACTACAGGTCGCCGCAGATTCCCTGGCGTTGAGCAGGCGCGGGCCGGGCCGTGAGAGCGGCCCGGACGGCTTGCGCCATTTCCCGGCGGCATCGCAATATGACCGGATCGTTTCGCAGCTTCCGCCACCATACTCACGGGGATCATCAATGGGACAACGCGCTGACGCGCTGGCCGACCGCATCGAGCAGGGAGCGGCGGCTCTCGCCGCTTTCGCCGAAGGGCTGAGTGACGAACAGTGGCGCAGAACGATCCCCCCTGACGGAAGAACCGCCGGGGTCATCATCAACCACGTCGCCAGCATCTATCCGCTCGAGATCGAGCTGGCGCGGACGCTCGCCTCCGGCAAGCCGATCGTCGGCGTGACATGGGCCGCCGTGGCGGACGTGAACGCCAAGCACGCGGCGGAGAACGCCAATGCGGGAAAGCGCGAGACCGTGGAGCTCCTGCGCAGCAACAGCAAGGCGGCTGCCGACGCGGTGCGCGCGATGAGCGACGACGAGCTGGACAAGGCCGCGCCGGTGTCGCTGAACCACGACGCTCCGCTGACGACGCAATTCTTCATCGAGGACCACGCGCTGCGCCACAGCTTTCACCACCTCGCCAGGCTGCGTGCCACGCTCGCATACCGCCGACGAAAACGATGCTCGCTTCCTTTCGCCGGACCTGTCACTCACCCGGAGACGCATGGAACACACGCCTCGTCAGACCCGCTGGTCCTCGCTGGTCGTTTTTCTCGTCGCTGCCGCCTGTGCGCCGCTAACGCTCCTCGCGCAGGAGAGAGTCAACACCGGTGCGCTCAACGGTGTAGTAGTCTCTGAAGAAGGCGCGCCGCTGGGCGAGTCCACCGTTCGACTGACACAGACCGACGGCACCGCGACGTACGCCGTCACCAGCGACTCCGAGGGAAGATTCCGCGTCGGCACCATCACGCCCGGGCTGTATCGCGTCAGCGCGCGCCGAATCGGATTCCGCGAGGCCGAGCTGCCGCTGCTGCGCGTCGTCGCCGGACAGACGGCGCAAATCCGCGTGACGCTGACTCGCTCCCCTACACTGCTCTCCACGGTGCGCGTCGTCGCCAGCCCGACGGCCATCGATGCGACCACGACCGAGATGACGCGCCAGATCGCGGTCGAGGACGTCAAGCTCATCCCGATGGGCCGCGACGCGGCGTCGCTCGTGGACCTCGTGCCCGGCGCGCGGAAGGGATTCGTGTGGGGTGCCGGCGCGGACGCCGCGAACAACTATCAGCTCGACGGCGTGAGCGTCAATCATCCGGGACTCGGCGGCGATTATCTCACGCCGAGCATCGACTGGATCGAGTCGCTGATCGTCCGCGGGCTCGGCGCCAGCGCCGAGTACGGCGGCTTCCAGGGCGGAATCATCAACGCGGTGACGAAGAGCGGGAGCAACGATTTTCAGGGAGCGCTGCGGTTCAACTACATCGCCCCGGCGCTGAGCGGGAGCAACGTCCGGCCCAACGAGGAAGGCGCCGAGCAGACCATGCGGCGCGAGATCAGCGGCGAGCTCCGCGGACCGCTGCTGCGCGACCGGCTGTTCTACTTTTTCACGGGACAGGCGATCACCCGCGACGTGCGGATCCCGGATCTCACGACGCCGGAGGACGGCGATTTCCGAAGCACGATGCAGGAGTTCAGCGACGCGCGCGGACTGGCCAAGCTGAGCTTCCTCCCCGCCCTCGGAGCCCGTCTCGACGCGCTGTACGGCCGCACCGACATAGACGTGGAGCGGGCCGAGCTGAATGGAATCAGCGACCCGACCGCGGCACGCAGGTACGCGGCTCCGGCAAACTTCTACTCGCTCGCGTTTACGCGCGCGACTGCTGGAAGCTCGTTCGACGCGCGGATCGCGGGATTCGACGCGATCGAGTCGCGACTCGGCTCCGCGGGCGACAGCGTACCCGGTCTTCAGGTATTCCGGATCGGACGGCAGCCAGGCTACCAGAACTCGGTTTTCAACGACCGGCTGGAGCCGCGCAGCCTGGGCGGAAACATCACCTGGAAGACGAGGCAGTCGCTCCCCGCAGGCGCGAACGAGCTGGTGCTCGGCGCCGAGTACACGCGCGGCTGGTGGAAGCAGCAGCGCACGCGCAACGGGGGTCTGACCTGGCGGCCGTATTCCGGCGGTTCTATCGGCGCGTTCGATCCGAACGACCCCGCCACGTGGGGCGAGCTGGCCAGCGAATGGGGCGGAGAGATACGGCTCGAGTCGGGCGTGGACGACGCCGCGCTGTTCGTGCAGGACTACCTCACGCTTCGTCCGGGGCTGACGTTCACTCCCGGCATCCGGTATGGAAGATGGGCGGGCTACCTCACGCCGGCCAACAGCGCGAGGCCCCGCTTTCGCGCCGCGCGCGACGACGCATTCGACCCCCGGTTCGGCGTCGTTTGGGACGTCACCGCCAGAAACGAGCTCGTGCTCAAAGCGCACTGGGGCCGCTATCACCAGGGAATGAGCTCGTTCTTCTTCGATCACGCGGAGGGAGCGGACGCGTACAGCAACCAGCAGTTCTACCTCCAGGGGCCCACGATCTCGGATCCGCGCACGGTCTTCACCGAAGCGGAGCGCGACGCGATGCGCAATCCTCTCACGGGGTTCGGTACGCTGGTCGAGGCGATCATGAACGAATCGGGCCGCGTCGAGAGCTATCGCCAGCCGTATGTGGATCAGTGGGTCATCGGCCTCGAGAAGACGCTCGGGCCGCGGTGGAAGGCCGAGCTGCTGTACACGAACCGGCTGAACAAGGCCATCGCCGGGCTCGTGGACCGGAACCTCGAGGAGAACTACAGCCCGCTCACCAACGTCTCCGTGCGGCATCGCATCACGTTCACTCCCGTGCTCGACCAGAATGCGGGCGAGCTGCTTCTCCCGCTGATCTGGGTCCGGAATGACGCGTTGCGGGCAGCACTGATAGCGCGTCGATTGGCTTTCGCTCCCCCGCCTGCCGGATACACCTTCGACGACATCGACAGGCTGACGTACGATCCGGACATCGTCCTGACGACGATCCCGGGCGCGCGCAGGCGCCTGGATCAGCTGTCCTTCTCGCTGCGGACGGAGCAGCCGCGCTGGAACGGCTTCTGGTCGATGACGGCGTCGCGGTTGGTCGGGAACGTGGGCGGGCTCACGGGCTTCGCCGACGTCACCAGCTTCGCCACGGGGTTCGGAACCGGCGTTCCATCGTTTACGGCGGGGCCGCGCGTGCGCCGGAACGAGTCCATCAACTACGAAGGCCGGCTGCCCAACGTGCCGCTGCTCGAATCGAAGCTGTGGCTGGGCGCGCAGCTGCCGTACGGTTTCATGGGGGGCACGTTCGCGACCTTCTCGAGCGGCGAGTACGTCACGCCGATATTCGAGATCACGCCGCGCTTCCGGTACGTCGGCTCGGATCTGAGAGAGCTGCGCTTCGGCGAATTCGACGGAACCATGGGGCAGACGATCTTCCTCGAGGAGCGCGGCAACAGGAAGTACGGCGCGCGAGTCAACGTGGACCTGCGGCTGGAGAAGAGCTTCAGCCTGGGCCGTGCGGAGTGGGCTTTGACCGCTGACGTGTTCAACGTTCTCGCGTCGGGCGCGGTGATCGCGAACAACCTCACCGTAAACGATCAGGTGTCGGACGACCCGACGTCGCTGTTCGGCGCGCCGCGGCTCCGCGTGCCGCCGCGCTCGCTGCGGCTGGGATCGCGACTAAGCTTCTAGAAGGATGCATGACATGAACCGGCAGGGACGATGATGTACGTCCGCGAGTTTCGCTCGAGCATGGGCGGGAAGCTCGGAGCGGTCGTGGCCGGGACGGTGCTGCTGGTGGTCGTCGGAGTGTTGCTCGCGTTCGGATTCGTGCTGCTGCTGGGACTGGCGGCGGCAGGGCTGCTCCTCGGGATCGGGGCGGCCCTGCTCCGCCGCCTCACGGGCCGCCCGCCGACACGCCGGGACGCTGTGCGACCGAGGCATGGGCTCGACCCGTCCCTCGAAGTAAAGCCGCCGCCGACTCTCGACAAGCCGGACTGATCGGGGTAGGGCTTCCCCGGTGGCGCCCGGGCCGTACGATGAGGCAAAAAAATCCCCGGCGAGGTGCCGGGGATTTTTTTCTCGCTGCTGCACTGCCTCGGAGTCTACCTGTTGAGCGTATTGTCCAGACAGGTCATGTTCGCGGCGGCACACCCGGTGGTGGTGGGGGTGACGGTGATGTTCCCCCTTGCCGTGATCGTGTAAGTCCGTCCAATGGCGAAGGACACGTTGCTTCGAGTGATGACGTTAGTGCCCGATCCGTCGTACCGGGTGCTCAGGTCGTATATGCCCGGGGGCAGGGTCGTGAACGCGCCCGCGGACTTGTACGCGGTCGTCCCGCCCACGGCGACCTCGACGCCCGTGGAATCATCCTTCGCGTACAGCGTCATCGGATTCGCGTTGTAGACCGCGTGCACGAAGCGCACGGACGCGTTCGACCAATCGATCTCATCGGGGAATGGATCTTCCACGACGAACGCGTCGACCGTCTTGGTCGTGCTGCTATAGGGGCCGCTCTGATAGAACGAGTACTTCATCCCGGCCGCGAGCGTCGTGGTGACGTTCGAGATGGCCAGGCCTTTGTCCGTCGTGGCCGTAATCCTGCCCGAGAGCGTGTGCTGCCCTGGGTCGATCCCCGCGTACAGCCCCCCCGCCGCCACTCCACCGTACCCGACTCCGCCGGTGGACTCGTTACCGGTGGTGGTGCAGGGCTCGGTCTCCCTGGCCGCGGCAGTGCTGCAGCCCGTAAAGTTGATCGCTGTCAGCTTCGTCTCGTCCGCGTAGAAGACCACGGCCGGCGCGCTGATGCCGAAGTTGAAGAACTTTACTCTCGCCTCCGGGACGGAAGGAGCGGTTATGTCCTGGACGGCGTTCTTGTCGTAATCGCAAGCCGTCAACGCGGCGGCGCAAAGCAGCACCGCGAGTGAGCCGTATCTGTTCATGGTCGCGGTCATGGTTGAATGATCCACATGGGCACCGTGTGATAGTCGTCGGCGAGTCCGCCCTCAGGATTGCCCGTTTGGATTGCCCTCAGGCCATCCCTGTTCCAGACGTATTCCGAGTTGTACCTCGGCCTGATGCGATACACGTACTTGCCCGCGTTGTGCACGTGCAGGACGTTGGGCGGCGCGTATCCCGGGAAAACCTGCCGGCCGCTCGCCGGATCGATGTCCGTGTAGTGGAACCGGCGCTCATCCATCCACGCCTCGATGTAACCCCACGCCCACTGGGCGATGAACTTCTGCGACATGATGTGGGTCATGGTCAGCGCCGCCGCCGCCGGAACTATCTCCGGGTTGGCGAGAAACGCCGCCTTCTCGGCCGCGTCGATTGGAGGTCCTTTCTGTCCACCTTCCGCGATCTTCGCGTTCACGAAATCGATATGGAAGGAGATCCCGTTGACGTACGCCGTCAGGGCGGTCGCCCTGTCTCCCGCCCGGTACGCAGCTTCCGCCTTGACGAACTGGAGCTGCGAATAAGTCATCGCCGGGTGGGACGCCTTGTCGTCGAACAGATAACGACCCACGCTGTCAACGCCGGCGGAACCAGGATAGCCATAGGGGTTGTTCGGTATCTGCGCCGTAGAGAACCCGCCGAAGCCGGATGTGTTGGGGTCGAGGCCCCGATACTGCCCGTCAGGCGAAGGCGACAGCATCCGCGTCATCCGCGGGTCCACCGCTCCGCCGAACTGCGTGCCGTCCATGAGCTCGACCGTGAACTGCGTCTGCCGAACGCTCACGAAGTTGCCTCTGGTCCGCCCCTGGAAGTTACGGTCGTCGTTCACCGTGCCCGGATACGACAGCAGCGCGTTGTCCGCGTTGCTCGCGAGCGACTGGTCCACGTGCGAGATCACCGCGGCCGGGGCGTACGACGCCTTGTTCGTGTAGTGGCCCAGGTTGAGCGCCATCAGGCCGTGCGCGAACTTCAGCCACTTGACGCGATCGCCGTTGTAGATCTTGTCGCCGCGGCCGAGGTACGCCGCATCCACCGCTCCGTCCGTCCGTCCGAGATAGACGATGGCGCTGTCCAGGAGCCGCTGGACCTCCTGGTAGGCGTATTCCTGCGTGTCGTAGTTGAAGCTGAACTTCGTCTGGTCGATCGCTTCCTTGACGATGATCTCGCCATGGATGGCGGTCGCTTGGTGCCAGCCCCACGCCTTCAGGATGTAGCCGACGCCGAGGACGTCCCAACGCTCCTCTCTGGCGGCGATATCCATCATGTCGATCAGGTTCTGGCCGAACGACCAGTACACGTCACGCCAGATCTGCCCGCCGTTGTCGCTGCCGGGGTCGTAGCCCATCCGGTCCCAGTTGGTGTGGCTGTTGGCCCTGAGCATCTGCGTGTAGCGGGAGATGAAGCGCCCGTCCCATTGTGAGCCCGACACCATCCAGTGCAGCATCGGCGGCAGGTACAGATTCGCCGCCACCGTCTCCGGAGCGTTGGGGTTGGTGTTGACGTCCAGGAAGTCCTTGCAGCCCCCGAACAGCGTCAGGGACCCTGCAAGTGCCACGAGTCGCGCTGTGCGCATGGGTCTATTGGTGAGTCGTGGGAATGTCATCTCAGAACCCCATCTTGAGGCCGAAGTTGAACGTCCGGGGCATGGGGAAGTTGCCGTAGTCGATCCCGGCGGCACCCGATCCACCGGTTGCCGCGGTGTTGCCGTTGACGATCGGATCCATTCCCGAATAGTTGGTCAGGAGGAACAGGTCCGTGGCCGTGAGGAACAGGCTCGCGCGCTTGAAGCGGCCTTCCGGCAGCGCGTAGGAAACGGTGACGTCCCTCAGCCGCACCCAGTTGATGTCCTTCTCGATGAACAGCTCCTCGCTGATCGCGAGGTAGTAGCTGGTATTGACGGCGGGGATCACCACGATGGTGTTCCGCGTGGGATTGGCGCTGTTCTCGCGACCGTCCTGCAACACCCCCTCGACCACGCGCGGCACGTTCCTGTCGAGGGTGCGCATGCTCAGCCCTCTCGCGGTGAGGAATTGCTCGGTGGCGTTTAACACGTCGCCACCCCTGCGGATGTCGACCAGCGCGGTCACCGAAGCGCGCTTGTATCTGACCGTGTTGGTGACGCCCATCGTCCAATCGGGCTGCCGGTCGTACCCTCGGTCGATGAACGCGGACGAGCGGAGGGGGAGGCCGGTAGTGGGACTGATCAGAATGTCCCCGGCGTTGTTGCGAAGATAGAACGTGCCGGTCAGGGATCGCGTCGAGAGTCCCGGCTTGGTGCCGTTACGCACGTTGCCGAACAGCCACGTATCGGAGTTGTACGACTCGGGCAGCTCGTACGGCAGCTCCAGCACCTTGCCTCGCGAGCGGTCGAAATTGGCGATGACGTCCCAGGAGAAGCGATCTCTGAGAACCGGCGTGCCGCGGACGGTCAGCTCCAAACCCGTATTCCTCGTCACGGCTCCGTTCAGGTTGAACAGGACGAAGCCCGTCGCGTAGCTGCCGCGAATGTTGTCGACGATCTGGTCCTTGGTCTGCTTGCGGTACCAGGTAGCGTCGATGCCGAGCCGGTCGTCCATGAACGCGAGCTCGGTGCCGAACTCATAGGACCTGGCGAACTCCGGCCGCAGGCTGCGGTTCGGGCCCCAGAAGCCGTAGCCGTACCCGCCGTGAGCGGTGGTCTTGTACTCGAGCGACGGCCGGTAGGCGTACGGCCTCGCGTCCTTGCCGACCTCGGCATAAGCCGCTCTGAGCTTGCCGGTCATGAAGCGCCCGATCTGCGGAATCGCGTCCGAGAAGATGAAGCTTGAGGATACGCCCGGATAGAAGAACGAGTTCCGCTCCCGCGGAATCGTCGACGTCCAGTCGTTCCGGCCGTCGAAGTTGATGTAGAGGTACCGGTTGAAATCCAGCGTCACGCGGCCGAACAGACCTATGAGCCGGCGCTGCGAGATTCTGGTGGCGCTCGACCTCAGGTTGGTGTTGTTGACCGAGACGAAGTTGGGCTCGAGGAAGTCAAGGCCGACCGAGGCGTCGGTTTCCGTCCTGTAATCGTTGATCTGGTTGCCCAGGAGACCGCTGACGGAGAGAAACCGGGTGAGCGCGCGGCTATGGACGTTGAACAACGTCTGCATGTTGTTGCTGCGGGTGACGTCGTTCGCGACGTCGATGATCCCGTTGTGGGCGTAGCCCCACGTGCTCTCCGGGTGGCGCAGGATCTCGGCCTCGTTGGTGTACATGTCGGTCCCGAGGCGGGTGTTGATATTACCCCACGAGAATGGCGTGAACGTGAGCCCCAGGTTCGCGATGATGCGGTTGTTCTTCGTGAGGTTGTGGTTCTTCGCGACGTTGAAATACGGGTTGTCCACCTCGGCGCCCTGCGACAGCGTCGTGAGCCGCCGCCGGTTGCCGGCGGGCGTGAGGTAGTCGGACGCGTTGTCCGTCTGCGGCCAGACCAGCAGGCCGATCAGCGGACTGCCCGCCCCCTTGAACGACTGGCTGTTCTCCGCGAAGATGTAGTTCATCGTCAGGTCGGCGTTCAGCCAGGAAGTGACCTGAGCGTTGGACGCGCCCGTGACGGTGATCTTGTCGAGCTTGTTGCCCGGCACCACGCCCTTGTCGTTGCTGGCCGACGTGAACAGCCGGTAGTTGATCTTGTTGTCGGCGGCCGCGCCGCTGAACGTCAGGTTGTGCTTCTGCGACGTGGCGGTCTGGAAGAAGCCGTCGATGTTGTCGTAGAACTGCGTGCCCGCCGGATAGGGCGCGCCCCAGTAGAGGAACGTCGAGCTTCCGAGCGACTCCTGCGGCCCGTACACTCGCTGGATCTCCGGCGCCGACCGAACCGTCGCGGTGCGGAAGCTGTTGCTGTAGTCCAGCCCGCCTCTGCCCGCCTTGCCGCGCTTCGTCGTGATGACGATCGCGCCGTTCGCCGCGTCGATGCCGTACAGTACCGCGGCCTCGGGACCCTTCAGCACAACCAGGCTCTCGATGTCCTCGGAGTTGAGGTCGGCCGCGCGGTTGGTGAAGTCGACTCCCCGGTTCTCGAAGGAGTACGACGACCCCCCGAAAGAGGAGGCGAACACCGAGGTGTGGGTCGTCTTGTTGTCCATCGGCAGGCCGTCGATGATGAACAGCGGCTGATTGCTGCTGCTGATCGAGCTGACGCCGCGGATGGTGATCGAGGAGGACGCGCCGGGAACGCCCGAGGTGCTCACGACCTCGACGCCGGCCACGCGGCCCTGCAGCGCGTTGACGAAGTTGTCCCGCTGCGTCTCCGCGATGGCGGCTCCCGTGACTGACTGCTGAGCCGTTGCCAGCGACCGTTTCTCGGCGGTCTGGCCGAGCGCCGTGACCACGACCTGGTCGAGCGAGGCCGCGACCGCGCGGAGCGCGAAGTCCTGCGCCACGGTGGCGGCTGCCCCCGTCCCGACCGTTACCTGGATACGCTCGGGAGCGTACCCGATTCTCCGGGCGCTCAGGAAGTGCGATCCGGCGGGAACGCCGGTGATCGTGTACGTGCCGTCCCCCCGGCTCATCGTGCCGAGCGCGGTGCCCTCCACGCGGATCTGAACTCCGGTGAGAGGCGCGGCTGACGCCGCATCCCGGACGCGGCCGTTGATCGTTCCCGTGCCCTGCCCGACTGCGAGCGCCGGCATGGCCAGGAACGCGATTGCAAGACAACTCAGAAACCGACGCAACGGCATGGTGCCTCCAAAAAGGATCGTCATGGTGACCCGTACGCGATGCGGCTGCCGCGCGTGGGCACCCGCGTGAAACGTGGTTGGATCCAGGTTCTGCTGTGCCGGCCAATCGTACTTCCTGGCTCAGGGACTGTCAAACCATTTCCCCGAGCGCCGAGCGGCGAGGGACGGCTGGACGCCATCCCCCCCCCCCAATTCGGGATAAAGTCCATCGGAAAGCGGCCCGCGCCTGGTGCGGCCTTTCCGGCACGAAATCCGCCGCTTGTACCAGCCGGTGAGCTCGACGCCCCCATACGAAGTGCGTCAGGATCTCCCGGTAGGAATGGCCCTTCCGCCATGCCGACCGCCCTGGTTTGGCCCATGCCGACCCCGTGGCCGAAGCCGGCGCCATAGACACGGAAGCCGGAGACTTGTTTCGTTTTCCGGTCCAGCACGGGCTCGACGAAGAAGAGCGTGCTGAGCAAGTTGGCTGGCAACCCGTTGCTGCCGATGTACTTGAGCGCGGCGCGGGTGCCGTCCCGCAGGCTCGTGAACGTGCCCGCTTCGGTCACGTATTCCACGCGGGTCGCTCGGCCGGAGGGTCCGCGCTCGAGTACGTTGATCGCCGGCGAGGGCGCCCGCGCCGTTCTGGATCGCCTCACCCACCCCGCAGTACGGCGTGCCCCGGACAGAATGGAGATCACGCCTCGCTAAGTTCGGTGCCCAGTGATCACGCGCCGTTCGCGCGGCCCGTTCGCGCGCATTGTCCGCCCTACCGATCGCTACGAACGTCCTGCAGTTTACCCCGGTCCCCGACGCATCACACCGGCCTGGAGCAGCATGACCGACACATACCGTCCGCGCAGCGCAACCGAAATCGTAGACGCGTCCGTTCAACTTTTCCGCAGGCATGCGCAGACGTTTCTGGCGATCGGCGCGATCGTGCAGATTCCGATGTTACTTCTGCGGACGACGGTCGTGAGCGTTTTCGGCGTCGCTCCCGACGGAACACCCGACAACATGATCGTCGGGGCGAGTCTCACGCTCCTGGAAGGTCTGCTGCTCCTGCTCGCCACGGCAGCTCTCACGGTCGCCGCGGACCACGCATACATGGGAGCGCATCCCGGCGTCCGCGCGTCATTCGCCGCGGCAGGCCCGAAGTTCGGCGCGTTCTTCGTCGCAACGTTCCTCAGCACGCTGCTTGCGGGCCTGGGCGTTCTGCTCCTCATTGTCGGCGCGTTCTACTTCTTCGCGAAGTATACCCTTGCGCCGACGGTTGCCCTCCTCGAAGCGCGGGACGGTACCAACGCAATGAGCCGCGCGAGCAAGCTCTCGGAGGGGAGGAGGCTCCATGTGCTCGCGTCGGTTGGCGCTGCATGGCTGATCTACCTTGCCATCTTTTTCGGGGCTGGGGCACTGTCCGCGGTCATTCCCACGGCCAGCGCGTTGATGATCCTCAGTGCGGTGGTGACAGTGTTCGCGCTACCGTTCGTGGCGGCTGTGCTGGTGATCACCTATTACGACTTGCGGATCCGCGCCGAGGGTTACGACATCGACCTCCTGGAGCGACAGGCGATTCCAGGGGAGTCGAGGGCTGGCGCCGCGACTGGATGACCCTGCCGTTGGGGCTTGCGCAGGCGCGGGCCGGTAGCGACCCTGTCGCGATCGACACCGCGGCGGTCAGGGAGGCGATTGCCGCGGTTTTCGCCGACGACGTGTACCGCCGATCTCTCCGCGAGAGCCTGTGGTCGCGCTTGCAGCACTGGCTCGGTGAGATCATAGCACGAATCTTCGGCAGCGTGAATGAATCGCCGCCGCTCAAGTGGGCTCTCATTGGCGCTGCGGTGTTGATGGTGGCTGCATTTGCGGCACGGCTGGTTTACGTGGCCTCGATGAGCGCCGACGCAACTCCGCGCGCGCGACGCCGGACGATAGACCCGTCGCTGGATCCTTTGCTGCTCGCGAGGGCCGCGGCGGCCGACCGCCGCTTCATGGAGGCGGCGCATCTCCTGTACCTTGCGATACTCGATGAGCTGCGGCGCACTGAGCGGCTCAAGCTGGACCCGTCGAAGACTCTTGGCGAGTACCGTCGTGATCTCGCTGCGCGTTCTTCCGGCGCGTACCACGCATTTCGGAAATTCACGGGCATGTACGAGAACATCGTATGGGGACTGCGAAGCTGTGACGAGCCGGCATACGAGCAGCTAGCCGAATTGGCGGCGTCCCTGGTAACCCGCGCCCACTACGTGCCGGGACGCCGTTGAGCGGTCGGCAACGATGGCAGGAGAAGCCCGTGGTGTGGATCGCCGCCGGGCTTGCGACGATCGTCGCGGTCATCCTCTTTACCCCGTCGGCTGACGTCTTCGGAACAGTGGCGCGGTTGTCCTCGTACTCCGCCGCCCCTGGCGGAGCACGAGGACTTCACGACCTCGCGCGCCGCCTCGGGTGGACCGTGGCGCGATCCACTTCCCGGCATCTTTCCGGCGAGCAAACCACGTCCGTGTACGCGGTTCTCGATCCGGCGATTCCGCTGACGCGGGGAGAAGTGGGTGACCTCCTGTCGCGAGTGCGCGCCGGAGCGGGCCTATTGATCGTGGCCGAGCGCGAAACTCCGCTCGCCGACTCTCTCGGAGTGAAGGTGGGTTCCAACCGCGGCGCCCTTCTCTGGGACACGACGGATGCCTGCCCTGAAAAGAGACGGTTTGCGCTCCGGGCGCCCTTGTGGGACGTGCCGACGATTCAGCTGTCGCGCCAGGATTCCGCAAGAATAGTCAGCGTTCTCGCGCTGCAAGTTGCATGGATCAGCTCCCCCGAGCTCCCCGCCGTAGTTGGATTCGAACTCGGGCGCGGCCGGGTCGGAGTAGTCTCGGATCCGCTCCTCCTGGCGAACGACGTCATCAAGGAATGCAGATTCCCGGCGGGTCTGGCCGTGGCCGGATTGCTCCAGTATCTGCGCGGCACCGGCGACGGCGCGAACCGATCGCTGCTCGTGTTCGACGAGTTTCACCAGGGTTACGGACCCCAGCCGAGCATCAAGAACGTGGCGGGACGGATGCTGTTCGTTACCGCGCCAGGACGGGGCCTGGCGCAAGTGGCGCTCGCCGGAGTGATTCTGCTCGCGGCTGTC
>JANLGX010000250.1 GCA_024654005.1 Gemmatimonadaceae bacterium
CGCCCCTTGCGCTGTCCGCTCTGAAACGCAATGTCATGGTTCTTCAAGTCCGTTAGCCGCCGCCGCACTTCGACCACGTCCAGCCCTACTATCTCGGCGCATCCCGGCCTGACGGCATCGGAGTACGCCGAGATAGTAGGGCTTGACGTGGTCGAAGTGCGACGGCGCTTAACCGACCTGAAGAACCATGAGATTGCGTTCCAGAGCGGGCAGCGCAAGGGGAAGTATCGGCTCGAATGCTGCTGGTACCCGATGGGCCAGGTGTTGCTGCTGTGAACACGATCCTCGCGGCAAGGGTGCGCGACCATGTGAAGGAAGTTTCGTGCTATCGCTGCCCGGTCTGCGGTAGGCCGTGGTTAGACATGAGCGATGCCATGGAGTGCTGCGGATCGCTGGGCCGCCGCCCCGCGTGGACCTGTGGTAATTCGCAATGCGACAGCGGAATCCATGAGGCCGAGCAGGAAGCTATTGAGTGCAGGATGCCGGTTTTGATGTGCGTGTGTCTTCATCTCAAACGACATCACGCGGTTGCCGGCTCGTGGCAAGGCTGTTACGACCTCGATTGTCGGTGCCCAAAGTTTGAGCCTACTCAGGAGGTGGCGCCGTGATCACGTTTGAAGTTCTCGGCAACCCCGTTACGCAAGGCAGCATTCGCGCCACGGTGCACAAGTCCACGGGCCGCGCCATCGCCATCCAGGACCATCGCGCTCCCCTCATGAACTGGCGCGCGAGTATCGCCCACGCCGCGCAGGTGGCCGCTGACGGTGCGTTTGCCGAGCGTGGCGTACCAGTATGGGTTGAGGTCACATTTCGCCTACAGCGGCCCAAGAGCGCCCCCAAGCGGGTGGTTCGGCCCACGACCAAACCTGACATCGACAAGCTGGCCAGGGCCAGTTTGGATGCGCTGACAGGCGTGGTGTTCGCAGACGATAGCCAGGTGGTTTTCCTCTCACTGAGCAAGAGGTTCGCACCGTTTGGAGAAGCGCCGGGAGCCAAGTTTCAAGTGACTTTCGGGGACATGGTGACGACGCTGTGAGCCCCTGTATTCACCACTGGCTAATCGACACCCCGAGCGGCCCCAGGGCACACGGGCGCTGTCAGGACTGCGGCGCCGACAAAGCGCGCTATCTGGCTGAACTTGCGGGGTGCCCACTTGATGACGAGGGTTGTGGGCGCACATGGATGATCCCCGACTATCCGCACTCCCTCGACGCGATCGAGCGCGACCTGCTGCCGATCCTGCGCGAGAAGGGGTGGGAATACCTGCTGGAGTGGGACGGCGAGAATCACCATTTTCATATTGACGACGGCAATTCGTGGAAGGGCAGCGCGACCAATCCCGAGCCCGCCGCCGCAGCATTTGAGGCGATCTATGAGGCGTTACACGGAGGCGAGGAATGACTGATCTGTGTTGCAACTGTGGACGGATAGGTGAGGTCAAAAGTAGACGCGGAAACACGACGGTTGAGTGGTTGTGTTCGTCCTGCTTCTTGAATCTGCGATGGTCCGCCCAAGAGTTAAGGGAGAAAGCACGTGACTACTAACTACCAGATCGCTCAGCGAAAGGCGATTGCGCTCCAAGGCCGGCTCGAGGCCGCCGAGGCGCTTATCCGGCAGGCGATGAAGGAACGGCACAGCCATTGGGAGGCCAGCAAACGTCACTGTGGCTCCACTCTCGGCACATCTATCGACACCTGCCCCAACTGCGCGCCATTTCGCGCGTGGCTGGGCAACAAGGAGGACGGCAATGGGCAGTGATCCGCAATCATACTTGCAGAACATGGACGATACCGGCCACGCAAGTTGCCGAGCCGAGAACGCCCGGCTGCGCGCACAGGCTGAGGTGCTGGCGACGGCGCTGGAGGAAAACCTTTACGCTGATCCATGGACTACGGATGAGCAGGAGATTCACTACGGGTTCTGCTACGCCTGCGACGCCAACAAAGCCGAAAACCGGCACGCGCCCGACTGTCCGTGGGTACTTGGCGAAGCCGCCCTCCGCGCATACCGGGACCTCTGGGTCGTCATGCGGAACATGGAAGATGAGGCCGCCGGATGAGCCGTACGCGCCTGATCAAGCCGGGGTTTTTCACCAACGATGTGCTTGCGGAGGTCCCGGCAATAGGCCGCGTGCTATTCGCGGGACTTTGGACGATTGCTGACCGCGAAGGGCGTCTAGAGGACAGGCCGAAGCGAATCAAGGCGGAGTTGTTGCCTTTCGATTCGGCCAACGTCGACAAGCTCCTCGACGCCCTGGCCGAACGCGGTTTCATCACCCGATATGAATCTGGCGGACAGCGAATTATCCAGATCGTGTCGTTTGCCCGGCACCAATCGCCCCACCCAAAGGAACCTACTAGTAAGTTGCCAGCCATGGACGAGTCAGTGGCTTGTCAGTGTCTCGACACTGACAACACGGTGTCGAGCCCAGCCTCTTATCTTGATCCAATCCTTCCTTCTCCACTCCCTCTTGATCCAGCGCCCGACGCCCAGCAGGGCGCCGCGCCCGCAAGCGGTCGCACGCCGCGCGCTCGGAAGCCTCCTCTTGTCCCGCTGACGGATACCGAACGCACGGAACTCCTGGAGAAGTGGTGCCCAAAACTGCCGGACGTCAATGACCGCATCGACCTGGCGCTTGAACACGAACAGCACTGGAAGTATCCGACGGGTCAGAAACGGTATTGCGACAACTGGCTTCGAAACGACTGGGAAAGGACGCAGGCAAATGGACGAACCATGGGAACGCGGGCAAACACTAATGGTCGGGGAAGTTCTCCGCAGGACGATCCGGAACTCCACCGTCTCCAAAAGCTCGGCATCATTGTCGAATGACAACCTCGGCTGTGAGGACTGCGGGTCTGAGCAGGGGATGGACGGCATCGCGGTTAACCATCGCTGCTGTTACTGCCAGGATGGGGGCCGCGTGCGTGACCCGTGGCAGTTCGGAATGACGGTGTTGTGCTCTCGATGCTCTGGCGGTTCGACCATGGCCGCCGAGGTCCGGCCCCCGGAGGAACGCATGATGCTCCCGGCGAAGTTCCGCGGCGCCGCGTTCGATCAGTGGCAGCCGGTCAACGGTTCGCCGCGCGTGCGGTGCGTTGGCTACACAGCCGAGTGGCCTCCGTCCAGGCCGCTGCTGGTGCTTTCGGGGAACAAGGGGACGGGGAAGACGACGTTAGCGTGCGCGATTCTGCGGACGATGTTCGAACGTCACGAGGTGCGCGGCCAGTTCTGGCCGGTCATTGACCTGCTGGATCGCTACCGGCGGACCTTCGACACAGATCGGGCGACAGAGACGCTGGATGAGGTGGACCAGCAAATGCACCGCGTGGCGTTGCTGGTGCTGGACGACTACGGTGCGCACAAAGGCTCAGAGTTCGCAGAGGAACGGCTGTTCGCACTGATTGACTACCGCTATCGGGAGCTCCGCCCAACGGTCATTACGGCCAACGTAGGGCTCATGGAGATGGCTGATCGGGTGCGCTCGCGGTTCACGGACACAGCGGTATGCACAATCGTCAATTTCGCCGGCCCCGATATGCGCCCGGGGGCAGCGTGATGGCGATGCGTCGGGCAAAACAGGACATCGACAAGGCCTTGGGGCTGGTGCTGATGCGCGACCTACTCTCAGAGTCACGCTGCTGGACGGCGCGCGAGATGGCCCAACGGCTTGGCGTGTCGCAGCGCACGGTACAACGCTGGCTGGCACACATGGACGCGCTGGGCGTTGCGGTAGCGGAAGAAGGTTCGGGGCCGCTAGTTCGGTACCACAGTTTGTTCGCGGAGGTTGCACGGTGAATACGATGTACTTCACAGCTATGGTGTTTGCGGGTGGCGGCGCTTTGTTCATAGCCACGGCGGCGCTGGATGCGGTGTTCTCATCCAAGCGGCCCGACGTGCTGGCCGTGGTCATTGGCGTTGGCGGTATCGCGGTGAGTGCGTGGCTGCTTGCGTTGGCAGCGTGGGTGGAGGTGGCACGATGAGCACGGTGTTAAAACGTCACCCGTTCCGGTTGGGTGACGCCACGTGGAAACGGCGTCCGTATGGGCGCTCATTCTCGTGGAGGGTGAACGATTGGGTGCCATTTGGCGCTGTGACATTTGGCAAATGGCATCAAGGGAGCCGTTGCCAGGACTGTGATTTGGAGTTCGAGGCGGTGATCCATCGCACGGGCAGAATACGGTGAATACGATGTACTTCATAGCTATGGTGTTTGCGGGTGGCGGCGCCTACACGCTATGGAAGCATGGAGCGGGTACAGTGATGTACTTCGCAGCCATGGTAATGGTGGGGGTTGGCTTCACGTTGATAGCCATAGCGGCGCTGGTGGTGGCACGTGGATAAAGCAGAGGCAATCGTTTCAGACGCCGAGAGGCTTGCGACTTGGCGTGGTGTTGACAGCTACATTCGCGATAGCAAGACGCGTAGGTTGATTCTTCGTTACAGGCGGGTCGCCGTGTTACGCGGACATCGCATGGCTTGGGAATTGCGTGACGGGACGGAAATCACCCGGGAACAGGCAATAGAGGAAGTGCGACGCGACAGGGAAATGGCGTCATGAACACTAACCCTCGCTGCCCTCGCTGCCAACGCCAGACCTACGGTGTCGCCCAGTGGTGTCCGGGCCATGGCGATATGCTCGACTACGGTCCGCCAATCGTTGTTGCCACGCCCGAACGCTTCAATCTCTGTTCGGTGTGCCTTGAACGCATTGCCGGCAACCGGGGCGCGCTGGCGCGTCATCTCCAGGCCCACGCCGCCATCGGCGCACAATGCGAAATGAGGTTGGCATGAACATGCGCGAAGAGTCGTTCCCGGCCAAACGAAAACGAGAGGAAATGGAGAACACAGAGCCCAAGAGGAAGCTGCAGGAGATACTGGAGCAGTTGAGGTATCAACTGTGGGAGATGGGCTACCCAGTGGACCTCTCACTGCACTTTCGAGATGACACGGTCGTGATCGATGTGCAGCGGGTGAAGATGAGGGCGGAGGACAATGCCACTGTGGGCTCACGCGCCGGGATTAAGCTGAACTGACCCCAGTGGTACACTGAAACCGTGCCACGATTTGCCATAGCGGAGCAAAAACACGCGGACGTACCATTCGATGAATGGGACCCGTCCCCGGCGCAAGCATGGGCCGCGACGCTGTTGGCACAGTGTCACAGTCAAACACGCACTGCGGAGATAATCGGCGCGGACCTGCGCACCGTTACGCGGTGGTGGATTCAGCCAAACTTTCGGGAGTACGTTCGCAGCATTCAGCGCGGCATCCTGGAGGGGTACTTCGAGGAGTTCCAATTCCGGGTGGCGGAATCACTCATCATCATGGGGCAGGTGTTCCGGGGCGAGATGGAAGCGACCGATCCACGCGTTCCACTGGCGCACGACACGTTGAAAGCGACACTGTACAGGATGGCGACAAGTGGTGATCTTGTCCCCCTCGCCAGTCAGGGATCTGTTTCATCGCCGGACGTTGCAGGCGTCATCGGCCCTACGACTCCACGTACCTAGCGACACATACGACCGACTCCGCACACTCTACCCGCAGTACGTCCGGTACGACTTCGCGCCACACCACCGGGACTTCTGGGGGTGGGAAGACAGTCTAGAGCCGGGTGAGCGGCCTGCACCGTTCGTGGGCATCTGGGCGCGCGGTGGCGCTAAGTCAACGTCGGCAGAGCTGGCAGCGGTAGACCTCGGGGCGCGGTCCAAACGGCGGTACTGCCTCTACGTCTCAGGCACGCAGACACAGGCGGACGATCACGTTGGCAATGTTGCCATCATGCTGGAATCGCCTGCGCTAGCTGAGTTCTACCCGGAGATGGGCGAACGGCGGCTAGGCAAGTTTGGCAACTCACGTGGTTGGCGTCGCAACCGGCTCTGGACCGCACATGGCTACGTGGTTGATGCCATCGGCCTGGACACTGCAGCTCGTGGTGTGAAGCTGGAGGAGCAACGGCCTGACCTGATAATCCTCGATGACATCGATGACTCGGATGACTCGCCGGACACGACGCGCAAGAAGATTGACGCGATTACAAAGCGGCTCATCCCTGCTGGCGCGGGCGACGTGGCAATCCTCGCGATTCAGAACATGGTGATACCCAACGGGGTATTTGCTCAGCTTGCAGACGACCGCGCGGATTGGCTGGCTGACCGTATCGTGTCGGGCCCGGTGCCCGCTGTCGAAATGCTGAGCTATGTCACAGAGCAAGGGCGGCATCACATCACGGGCGGCATCCCAACATGGGAAGGGCAGGACCTGGAGCGGTGCCAGGAGATGCTGAATGACATGGGCCTTACGGCGTTTCTGGGTGAGTGCCAGCACGATGTAGAGGCCACGGGTGACCAGTTGGTCTACGGGCGTGCCAGTGATGGCGTGCTCATCTACGACCCGGCGCGCAACCGCATCGCTCACCCGTGGAAGTGGGAAGAGTCACGCTGGCGCATCGGGCTGGTTGACCCGGGCGGACGTGACCCGACGGCGTTGATGGTTGGTGGCGTGGCAAAGGATGCGATGTTGCCGTTCCCGCGTTGCCATGCGTTTGGAGAGCACCTGTACCGGGGACCAATGAGCGCATCGGAGATAGCCGCGTGGTTCTACCAGTGGGGGCCGTTGGACCTGCTGATGGTCGACCCCTCGGCGGCAACGTTGATTGAGACGCTAGACAAGGACTACGGGTTCAAGGCGCGCCCGGCGCTGAACGCTCGCATCGAGGGCGTGAGCTTGACGCGGGAGATGCTGCGTACTGGGCGGCTGACCATTGGGACGGAGTTGGAAGAGACACACCGGCAGTTTGGTAGCTACTGGATGGCACAACGGCCAGAGGGCAGCACGAGCGATGTGGCGTTCCTGACGCGGACACCAGCGAGTCACCACGCGGACCTGCTGGACCTGCTGCGGTACTTCGTGATGACGGTAACGAAGGGCGTACCGCGTCGTACGAGTGCGCCGATGCGAGTGGACTACGGGAGGCAAGTGTGAGCGAACGATTCCGCGTTTCGACCAGCCGAACCGGGCGTCGGCGCGATGTGCAGGTAGTCATCTATGACAGGTTGGCGGAACTGAATTAAGAGGCTTCCGCGTATTGCACCTCGGGTTTGT
>JANLGX010000196.1 GCA_024654005.1 Gemmatimonadaceae bacterium
CTTTGTTGGAGCCGGTCGGGTTATAGAGAATGACGCCGGTCATGCCAGTGGCAACGGCAATGACGGATTTGGCGGCGACGTTCGCGGCCGTGAACAGTTTCCCGGCGCGGTTGTAGGCAAGACGATCGATGTTCGACATGATGTTTCCTTTGAAAGTTGAAAGTGATTTGAAACGAGTGAGTGACTAGACTTCGGGTTTCATCATGTCATCACCTTTCTTTACAAAAAAATGCGTAGTCAAGGGACATAACCTTCCCGACCCCTTCCCCGTTCTGCGAACCAAAACTGATGGTCAGTTCCTCGTCGTCCGGGGCGTTGGCTGTCGCGTCGATGGTCGTGGTTTGGCGCCAGATCCCGCCCGAGTCCTTGTAATAAATCTTGAACGGGTAGGTCGTGGTGCCGTTCTGGTCGGCAAAGGGCTTGCCGGGATAGACAATTGCGACTTCAACGTAGGTGTCGTTTGCCATCGTCAGAACGTTCGCCGCGCTCGCGGCGTCGTTTTTCTCCACGCGCGCCGTGAGCGTCGTTGACGCACTCGCCTTGTAGAAGAAAATGCCGTCATCTACGTCGAGCGGGGCCGTGTCGGTGACTTGAAGGCCGAACACGAATGTTGACAACGTGGCGTCCGACATCTTGAAGCGCCCGAGGATGGCGAGTTTTTTCGTGGCTTCCCACAAAAACGACTCGCCAAGTTTCTGGACAAAGAAGTTGTCCGAGGCGCCGGCCGTGTTGGTTAGTGTGATAACCCCGCCGTCTTCATCGGCCAGGGCTACAGCCCCACCACCAGCGGACGTGATCGTCCAGTCGTTCGCCGTCGCGGCTTCAATACCCTCGGACCTGTGAAAGTCCGAGAACCAGTAGTGATACCTGGAGGGGTCGATGATCCCGAACTTAGCCAGGGGATCATCGGGGCCGTGATTCGAGAATCCGGCCGCGTTGCGTAATGGAATCATGCTTGTCTCCTAAGAAAAAGCCGGGCGAACCCGGCTTGTGATTGCATGATTACGATTACGCCGAACCGGTCACGGTCACGCCGCGCGAGAGCGGGCGATAGCGCAAGTGGTGCATCCAGGTTCCGGTAGTCGAGCCGGTGCCGACCACGGTTTTGATGACGCCCGCGCCGACCACGATGCCGTTTGTCACCTGTTGGGCGATATTGACCCCGCTTGCCGAGACGAGCGGCGCCGTCGCAAGGGTCGTGCCCTGCAAGACGACCATGCCGCCCGCGGCGACGTCGCCAAGCGAAGCCGACGCGGCCGAGAACGTCACCGCAATCCCGTCCGTGGGGTCTGCGTTCCATTGCAGCGTGCTTGCCGTGGCGTCGTTCGTGGTAACACAACGCGCTACCAGCGACAGAATCTCGATCGGCCCGCCGGCAATCGTGAAAATCGTCGTGTTATTGACAAGAGTCGCGGCGGCGTTCGTCGCCGCCTTATCGGCTTGGTCGTAGGTTTCCCGCAAGACTTCTGCGATCGACACGTTGTTTGCCGGAAGCGCAGAAGCCGGGAAGGTCGGAATGCCCGTTGCGCCCGCCAAGACGCCGTAGAGGGACGTATTGGTATCCAGTGCTGTGCCGGTGCCGTTGATGACGTTATCGGACACATAGCGCAGGACTTCGGCGATAGACACGGCGTTACCAGCCGCAGCAGCGGCCGGGAAGCTGGCGACTCCATTCGCGCCATACAGGGCGTCGGTAACCGCGGAAATCGACGGATCGCCCGCCATCGCCGCCGCCGAGCCGCCTTTGTACAGGGCACCCGCGGCACCAGCGTAGATGCTCGCGTACCAGAGCGAACTGCCGACGGTATCCACCACCAATAGCGCGCCGGTCGTATCCGTCGAGTTGTAGGCGTAGCCGGTAACAAGCACGTCTGTCGAAAGCGTGTCGGCAAACTCCACGATCGCGGTTGAGGCAAGGCCGTAGAAGTCCACGTTGATGCGGGCGCCTGTGGCGCCGTTCAGCTTGATCGGGGACACGCAGGCATTGCCGTCGGTGAAACCGACGTACCTCAGGTTGATCTTGATGTTATCGGCTGCCGTCGTGGTCTGCACAACGGTCGCCGCCTCGATCGCATTGCTCCCGTCTTGCCACTCGATGTCCAGATGGGCATTCGCGCCGCTGATGGCGAAAGGCGTGGTCATCGCATCCAGTCCAGCGATGCAGACAATGTTCTCGAAACTCACGTTGGCCGCAGTCCAGGAGACCGGCGCCGTGCCGACAGCCAGGGGCGTGAACGTCAGTTTGGGCCGGTTGTTGCCGGTACCTTCGCCGACTACTGAGAGACCCGCTACGTCCAGCGTGATTGCGCCAGCCGCCACGAGAGTTTCGGTGTGCCCAGCCTTGACGACGATAATGTCGCCAGCCGAGGCGTGATTGATCGCGGTGTCGATGGCGGCAAAGGGACGGTTGAACTTGCCATCACCGATCTGTGCGCCATTCGAGTCAACGTACCAGACGTTGCCGCTGTAACTATTGAGGATGGGCAGCCCGCGAACGGTGACGCCGCTCGTAAAGCCCTTGGGGTATTGCGCGATGCCGTTTTGTACATTTGCCATTTTCAATCTCCAGAACGCCTGAAAGCGTCGATTAAGAAAAGTCGTGGATCAAAAGAAAAGGGGCCGCCGAAGCGACCCCTCTTTACTGCTTACCGCTTACCGCTTACTGCTTAGCCGCCGCCAGCGGTGCCGTACCCGCCGTGGTAGTCCGTCCAACCATTAGCGTACCGCTCTCTAAATTTCATGCGCATGTTGCCGGTCTCAAAGTCACCCTCGACCCCTTTCTTCAGGGCCTTGCGCATGACGTGCTTGAGACCATCCGGGCAGTCGGTCGTGATGAACCATGCGTCGGTGTCGGTCAATTGCTTGTCGACCACCATGCCGCCGGGCAACAGACCCATCGCCTTGATCGCGTTCTCGTCGTTGTTCGGGGTTTCGACCCGACCTTGCGAATTAAGAATGCGGTGTCCGGTGAAGCGAAGCGCCGTCGGAACGATCAACTTCTGGGCCTCGATCGAAATCGGAATGCCCTTGTAGTCGGTCGCGTTGTCGATCAGAATCAGCATGTCTTCCAGGCTGGTTTCCGAAAGATCGGCTGCCGTTGACAGCATGTTCGCCACCTGGCCTTCGCCCAAATGCGCCGTGGAGAACAGTGCTACGCCGTCGCCACCAAGGAAGCTGGAGCTAAAGCCGTTGTTCAACACGTTGGCGCACTTAACGCGCTTGGTGTACTGCATGCTGCGCATCGCCGCCTTGGCGAGCTTGTTGACGATCGAGCCGTAGAGTCCGTCTTCTTCCGCTTCTTCGGTGACCGCGAACTGAATCACGATCGTCTCGAAAAGGTACTTGGCGGTGTAGATTTCGGATGCGGTCACATACCCGCCGGCCGCGCCTTCCGCCTTGACCGAAGCTGCTTGGAAGCCGGACATCACAACGTCTTCGATGTAAGCCCGCTTGCTTTCGGTTTCGATGGTGAGGTACTGGCGCCACGGGTCCTTCTCCGGCCTGTATTCCAGACCGGCGACGGTGTTGAGACCCAACTGGAGTTGCTTCTTGAATTGTGAACGAGTCATTGCCATGATGGGTCCCCTTTAACCAGTGACAACAGAATGGGAACTCGACATGCCATGATCATTG
>JANLGX010000262.1 GCA_024654005.1 Gemmatimonadaceae bacterium
CTCGGTGCAGGTGCATACCTGCACCGAGTTGTTGAGCGATACCGTGATCGCGCCACCGGTGGGAATGCACCCTTCGTAATTCGCCGTCGCGACCGCCGCACCCGCGCCCACCGCGGCACCGGCCGCCGCTCCAGTCACCGTTCCCCGCGTGTCGCGGCCGAGGATCTGGCCCGCGATCGCGCCGATGGCGGCGCCCGTCGCGACCTTCTTCCCGTCGTCACGCGTCGTGCTGCTGCGGACCCGATCGACCTGCGCGGAGCTCGTCGTGCCGCTGACCGCGTAGGTCCGCCCGCCGAAGCTGATCGAGCGGATCGCCACGCCTACCACTATCGGATCGTTCACGTTGTCGCTGCGGCGGAGCGAGGTGATCTCCACCGTCGCTGTCGCCCCGGCGGGAATGACTGCCCCGTTGCTACCCGTTACGCTCTGCCGCACGGTGGCGGTGAATCGGTCACCAACCTTGTGCGTGTTGGTGCAGACCCGCGTGCTCGAGCTGAGGCTCACGGTGGAGCCGGCGGCTATCGTCCCCATCTCACGCTCGGCCGTGCCCGTACCGGTCGTCGCGGTGTTGCCGCTCGGCGTCGTGCGCGGCGCGGTGCTGGTCGTCGTGGGCCTCGGGGTCGTGCGGGTCGTCGTGCGCGGCTGTGTCGTCGTGGTTCGCGGCGCGGGTGCGACCGGGGCCGGCTCGGTCGCGGACGGAACGTCCGTCAACGCCGGCTGCACGCCCGTGTCCACGTTGGCGAGCTCGAGGTCACGATTGAGCGTCGTGTCCGTCGCCAGCGTGTCGTCCCTGCTGTCGTCGCCGCATGCGGCGACCACGAATATCAGGGAAAGCGCCCCAAACAGGCGGGTATATTTCAACATCTGTCTCCTCCCGAGACTGGGATTGCCGTCATGATCGGCCTGGGTGTTTTCAATGTAAATCGGGGCAAGTCATGTGCCTTATCTGAAACACCTTAGACGGTTAACTCCATATTACCGCCCCTACCGCAAGGAAGTTCTCTGGGGGCTGGCTCTGGTGGTCCTCTCGTCCGCCGTTTGGAGCGTAATCCCCTGGCTGCTGCGGCAGGCGCTGGACGCCATGGGCGCGGGTGAGGCGGCGCGGGTCGCATGGCGATACGCGGCCACCATTGCCGTGGTCGCGTTCGTGGGCGGCGCGCTGCGGTACGGGATGCGCGAGCTGCTCAACGGCGCGAGCCGGCGCATCGAGTTCGACCTCCGGAACGACCTGTTCGCGCGGCTGACGACGCTCGACACTGCGTATTTCGGCGCGACCAGAACCGGCGACATCATGGCGCGGCTGACCAACGACCTCGGCGCGGTGCGCATGGCCGTCGGTCCCGCCGTGATGTACCTCACGAACACCGTCTTCGGCGGCGTGTTCGCCATCGCCTTCATGCTGCGGATCAACGCGCTGCTCACCGCGCTCGCGCTCCTGCCGATGGTGCTGCTCCCGGTGATCGGGATCCGGATGGGCAAGGCGCTGCACGACCGGTTCGAAGCGGTGCAGGAGCACTTCTCCACGCTCACCACGCGCGCGCAGGAAAACCTCGCGGGCGCGCGCATCGTCCGCGCGTACCGGCAGGAAGACGCGGAGATCGAGCGCTTCGCGCGGCTGAACGACGAGTACCTCGCCCGGAACATGTCGCTGGTGCGGCTCTGGGGCATTCTGCATCCGGTGTTCGGGCTCCTGGCGGGGATCGCGACCGCCATCGTCCTCGGAATCGGCGGGCTCCTCGCGATGCGCGGGGTATTCAGCATCGGCTCGTTCGTGGCGTTCAGCCTGTACCTCGCGATGCTGATGTGGCCGCTGATCGCATTGGGGTGGGTGATCAACCTGTTCCAGCGCGGCGAAGCGTCGATGGGACGGCTGCACGAGATCCTGGACTCCCGCTCCGCGCTGACAGGACACGCGGCCCGGCCGCTGCCGCCCGCGGCCGGCGGCCGCCGAATCGAGTTCCGCGGCGTCGGCTTCCACTATCCCACACCGGAGGGAGAGCAGCCGCGCTGGGTTCTCCGCGACGTTTCGTTCGTTTGCGAGGCGGGCCAAACCGTGGGGATCGCCGGCGCGACGGGCAGCGGCAAGAGCACGCTCATGGATCTCATCCCGCGGCTGTACGACCCGCAGGAGGGAGACATTCTCCTGGACGGAATTCCGCTGCGCGAGCTCGACCTGGAGGCGCTGCGCGCCGAGATCGGGTACGTGACGCAGGAGAGCCTGGTATTCAGCGACACGATCGCGGCCAACCTGGGGTACGGCGCGCGCGGCGAGCGCGATTGGATGGAAGCGGCCCGCCTGGCTCAGCTGGCCGAGACCGTCGCGGAGTTTCCGGCGCGGTACGAGACCATGCTCGGCGAGCGCGGGATCAACCTCTCCGGCGGCCAGAAGCAACGGGTGACGCTGGCCCGCGCTCTCGCGCGCCGGCCCGCCGTGCTGCTGCTGGACGACGCCCTGTCGGCGGTGGATACTCGCACGGAGGCGGACATCCTCGGCGCCCTCCAGTCGGTGCGGGATACGCGGTCGGCGATCATCGCCTCCCATCGCGTGAGCGCGTTGCGCAGCTCCGATCACATCGTCGTGCTGGATGGGGGGCACGCGGTGGAGCACGGGCGGCACGCCGAGCTGCTGGCCCGCGGCGGCCGGTACTGGTCGCTGCTCCGGCGGCAACAGCTCGTCGATTCGATCGAGGAGGGCGGGGAGCAACATCTGGCGACTTCGGGGGCGAGCCGTACTATTGACTGACGATGAAAGCGATCCGATGAGCGTGAAGCAGCTCGAAAAAACTTCCCCCTGGGAACTGCATCTCACCGCTCTCGAGAATCAGAGCCTCGAGGCAATGCGCCTGATCAACGAGCTGCGTGTGCGCGACTCGCTGAAGACGCAGTTCCTATCCAACATCTCGCACGACCTGCGTACGCCGCTCACGGCCATCGTGACGCACGCGGAGATCCTGCGCGACGGCATGCTCGGCGAGGTCAACGAGCAGCAGCGGCGGAGCATAGACGGCATCATTGCGGGCGGCCGCCAGGTGCTCAACATGGTGAACGAGATCCTGACGTACGCCAAGGGCTCCGCCAATCAGTTCGACCTGGTGATCAGCGAGTTCTCGCTGGAGGATCTCATGGAGCAGATTCGCATCCTCAACACCTCGCTGCTCGCGCGCAAGAATCTGGAGTTCAGGTCCTCCGTGGAGGGCGCGGTTCCGCTGCTCCGCGCCGACAGGCAGAAGATCGCGCACATCCTCGGGAACCTGCTCGGCAACGCCATCGCGTTCACTCCGGCCGGAGGCCGGATATGGGTGAACGGCCGCATGGCTCTCCACGACGAGAGGCCGGAGCTGGTGATCGAGGTCGGCGACACGGGCGTCGGCATCGCCCCCGAGCATCACGATCTGATTTTTCGCGAGTTCGCGCAGGTGGACGCTTCCCCGTCGCGCACGCATCACGGCACCGGGCTCGGCCTCACGATCGCGCGGCAGCTCGTGGAGGTGCACGGCGGCCGGATCTGGCTCGAGAGCGCGCCCGGCCGGGGTAGTCGCTTCTTCTTTTCACTCCCCAGCTCCTATCTCGCTGTCTGACGGTAACGCGGGCTCGCGGCCGCACCTGCTGCTGGTCGAGGACAACGCCGACGTGACCGACGCGCTGCGCATTTTGTTCGAGCACAGCGGCTACAGGGTCAGCACCGCGGCCAACGTGGCGGAAGCGGTGCAGATCGGCGTGCAGGACACTCCCGTGGTCGTGCTGCTCGACGTCTCGCTCGGAGACCGCGAGGACGGGATGGAGATACTGCGGCGCTGGCGCGAGCGCGGCGTCGCGCAGCCGCGCGTCATCGCGCTGACCGGTCACGCGGACGACGCTACCCGGGAACGTTGCGCCGCGGCGGGATGCGAGGCGGTCCTGCTCAAGCCCGCGACGACGGCCGATCTGCTGGCGGCCGTCAAGTCAGCTACGTAAGCCCTCTCCTGCACTCGGCGCACGTCCCGTAGATCACCAGCCGGTGTCCCTGTCGGGAGAACCGGTGCTGCTCCGCGATCAGCGTCGTAATCCGCTCCAGCCGCTCGTCCCTGAACTCCGTGACCCTGCCGCATATGGAGCACAACAGGTGCTCGTGGTGCGGCATGTCGCGCGCCGGCTCGTACCGCTTGAACCCTTCGCCGAAGTCCCGCTCGACCACCAGCCCGCTGCGGATCAGCACCTCGATCGTCCGGTAGACCGTGGCCAGCCCCGCGGCGGCACCCCTGCTCTTCAGCTCCCGGGCCACGTCGTCCGCCGAGAGGTGGCTCGCGGAGCCGAGCACCACGTCGGCGATCGCGAGCCGCTGCGGCGTGACCGGCAGGTTGTGCTCCCGCAGGTACGAGGCGAAGCTCTCGAGCGCCGAGTTCACTGGACCGGATTCGCCAGGATGCTCCGGAACGCGTGCGCGGATATGCGCTCGGGCTCGAACGACTCCCCGGCGCGCCGCATCACTCCGTCGACCACGGCGTCGACAGTCGGCAGCGGCGCGTCGGCGTCCGCGCGAATCTCGAACTCCCACTTGCCCCGATCGGCGCCCTTGACGGCGAGCCGGTACCGGGCGGTGTAGACGGTGTGGCGGTCGGGGGTGATCTCCGCGTTCGCGTCCGGGTGCGCGGCCACCACGGCCACCCCGGTCTCGACGAGACCCTGCCGGATCGCCGGGAAGAGGCGAACCTCGGAGATGGTCTCCGGAGGGATGTGCTCGGCGATTTCGCGGAGGAAGCGTTCGGTGATGTCGTTCAATTGGTGACTAGTGATTAGTGATTAGTGACTAGTGAACTTCACCGTCGAAGCTATGCAATTTGCTGCCGCGCGTCAGTATCCACTGCACGGGTCGTTACCAATCACTAATCACTAATCACTAATCACTAATCACTAATCACTAATCACTAATCACTAATCACTAATCACTAATCACTAATCACTTCTAGAGTAACGACACCGGATCCCGGTCAATCGTGATCCTTCGCTGCGCCGTCGCCGTCGCCGGCTCAAAGCGCTCCGCAAAGAATCGCAGCGCCCGCGTGAGCGATCCGGGCTGCGACGACTTCAGTAACAGGTGCCACCGCCACCGGTTCTTGATCCGCTCGATCGGGCACGGCGCCGGCCCCACCTGGGTGATCCCCTCCACCTGCCCCGCGACCAGAAGCCGCGACATCCACTCGGCCGCCGAGGTCGCGAGCTCCATGGCGGCGCTCTCCTCGACCGCGCTGAACACGATGTTCGCGAGCCGCACGAACGGCGGGTACGCCGGCTCGCGGCGGCCTTCGATCTCCGCGGCGACGAACGCGGCGTAGTCGTGCGTCAGCGCGTGGACCACGGCGTGGTGCTCCGGAACCCTCGTCTGAATGATCACGCTCCCGCCCTTCGGTCCCCGGCCGGCGCGGCCCGCGACCTGGCTCAACAGCTGGAAGCAGCGCTCCGACGCGCGAAAGTCCGGCAGGTTGATCCCGACGTCCGCGTCCACGACTCCGACGAGCGTGACGTTCGCGAAATCGAGTCCCTTGGCGATCATCTGCGTGCCCAGCAGGATGTCGACTTCGCCCGACGCCACCCGGTCGAGTATATCGACGTGCGCCCACTTGCCGCTCGTCGTGTCCACGTCCATGCGCGCGATCCCGGCCGCGGGAAACCGCTCGCCCAGCAGTCGCTCCACGCGCTGCGTGCCGACGCCGCGCTGGCGCAGCGTCGTCCCGCCGCACCTGGCGCAATTCGCCGCGGGATCTTCCTGGTGCAGGCAGTAGTGGCAGATCAGACGCTCGGGCGTGCGGTGATGCGTGAGCGTGATCGAGCAGTTGGGACACACGGCGACGTAGCCGCACTCGTCGCACTGAATGAACGAGGCGTACCCGCGCCGGTTGAGCAGCAGGATGCTCTGCTGCTTGAGCGCGAGCCGCGCGTGCAGCGCCTCGTCCAGCTCCGGGCTGATCGTCCGCTCGTAGTCGGTGGCGGGTGCGGGGCCGGTCCCGTTGCCGCCGGAGAACCGTCGGCGGAGGTTGACGATCTCGACCTGCGGGAGCTTCCCTCCCGCTACCCTGTCCGGCAGTCGCAGCAGCCGGTACTTCCCAGCTTCCGCGTTCACCCAGCTCTCGAGCGACGGGGTCGCGCTCCCGAGCACGACCACGGCGCCCGCGGCGTGCGCGCGCATGATCGCGACTTCGCGCGCGTGATACCGCGGGGCCTCGCCCTGCTTGTAGCTCGCTTCGTGCTCTTCGTCCACGATGATCGCGCCGAGATCGCTCACCGGCGCGAACACCGCCGACCGCGCTCCGACCGCGATCCGCTTCTCGCTGCGCTTGAGCGCCAGCCAGGCATCGTACCGCTCGCCGTCGCTCAAGGCGGAATGCAGCACCGCGACGGCGTCGCCGAACGCGCCGCGGAACCGGTCCACCGTCTGCGGAGTGAGCGCGATCTCCGGCACGAGCACGATCGCCGACTTCCCGCGGCCCAGCACCGCGCGCAACAGCTCGATGTACACCAGCGTCTTTCCGCTTCCCGTCACTCCGTGCAGCAGGAACGTCTCCGCGCCGGACGCGGCCGACAGCGCCTCGATCGCGCTCCGCTGCGCGCTGGTCGGCTCCAACGGCGGGGCCGGCACGATCGCGCGCGACAGGAACGGGTCCCGCGCGACTACTTCTTCCTCCACCGTGACGAGTCCGCGCTTCTCCAGCCCCGCAATGACCGCGGGCGTGAAGCCGAGCTGGTCGCGGAGATGCTCGGCGCTGGTGGATCCGCCCAGTGCTTCGATTGCCTCGAACAGCGCGCGCTGCTGCTTCGCCCTGCCGAAGATCGCGTCCCGCTCGATGAGCGAAGGCGGCTCCCCGGTGATTCGGAGCATGCGCCGCGTGCGCGGCTTGGGGCGCGGCGCGTCCGCGCCGGTCAGCAGCACGGGCAGCGCCAGCCTCAGCGCTACGCCCGGCGGTGCCACGTAATACTCCGCGATCCAGTTGCAGAGGGAGACGAGATCGTCCGCGACGACGGGCTCGGGATCGGGGGCGTCCAGGACCTTCTTGATGCGGGTCCCCGGCTTTCGCTCCGCGCCCAGCCGTACGCACACTCCTATCTGCCGCCGCTGGCGGAACGGCACCACGACCCGGGACCCGACCGTCACGGCGTTGGCCAGCGAGTCGTCGACGAGATACGTGAACGTCTGGAAGAGCGGCAGCGGCAGCGCGACTTCGATCAGCGTGCCGGGATCGGCTCGCGTCACGGCGCGTCCCTTTCCCTCACGCCGATTCCCGGATCGCCGGGAAAGGTGATGCGCCCCTCCGGAATGGACACGCCGGTGAACGGATCGTCGGCCAGCAGCGCCGCGCCGTCGAGATCCGCGTAGTCCAGCAGGGGCGCGATCTGCGCGATGCCGGATATCCCGACGCTCGACTCGATCATGCAGCCGGCCATGACGCTCATGCCGCGGTCGCGCGCCGCGCGGATCATCCTGCGCGCCTCTGTGAGCCCGCCGCACTTGGCGAGCTTGATGTTGATCCCATGGACCGCGCCCGCGAGACGCTCGACGTCGTCCGCGACGCGACACGATTCGTCGGCGATGATGGGAATCGAGGTGCGGGATTGCAGCTCGCGGAGGCCGTCGACGTCGTTCGCGGCCAGCGGCTGCTCCAGCAGCTCGACGCCGTGCCCGGCGAGCACCGGCAGCATCTCCATTGCGCGCGCGCGCGTCCACGCCGCGTTGGCGTCCACGCGCAGAGTCTTGTTCGGGGCCGCGCCGCGCACGATCTCCAGAATGCGCCGCTCGTCTCCGGCGCCGAGCTTGATCTTGAGAATGGGATACTCCGCGGCGCGCAGCACTCGCTCCTCCAGCACCGACGGATCCCCGATCGGGATCGTGAAGCTGGACAGCGGCGCGTCGGCCGGATCCAGCCCCCACATCCGGTACACCGGCACCGACAGGCGCCTGGCGGCCAGATCGTACAGCGCGATGCTCAGCGCCGCGGTGACCGAGCGCGCGTCCGGCAGCGCGGCGCGAAGCTCGTCCTCCGCGGCCGCGACGTCGTCGCCGCGCAGCCCCGCGAGGAGCGGAGCCGCGCGCTCCAGCGCCGCCACCGCGGTGTGCCGGCTCTCTCCGTAGTACGCGTTCGGGGCCGCCTCACCCAGCCCGGATTCGCCGTCCTCGTCCGTCAGCCGAACGAGCACGTTCACGTGCTCCGCGTACGCGCCTCGCGCGATTACGAAAGGGTCACGGGTGTGGAGCGTGAGGATCTCATGCTCCACGCGCACTAGAAGACGCCGGCGGGAGTCGGCCTCCGGGCGATTCGGGCGGCGCGGATCGCGGCCGCGGCCTCACCGGTCGGGAGCCAGCTCAGCAGCGCGTCCGCCAGCTCGTGCCCGCGCGCGAATCGGTCGGCCGGAGACTTGGCCAGACACCGCATGACGATCGCCGCGAGCGCGGCGGGAATCCGCGAGTCCACCACTTCCGGCGACGCCGCGGTCTCGTGCACGTGCTTGTAGCTGATCGAATAGACGTCCGCCCCGTCGAACGGCGGGAACCCGAGCAGCGCCTCGTACATCACGACGCCCACGGTGTACAGATCGCTGCGCCCGTCGAGTATCCGGCCGCGCACCTGCTCCGGCGACATGTAGTGCGGCGTGCCCATCACGTTGCCCGTGCCCGTCACCCGGCTGCGGAAGTGCGCGGTGGCGATCCCGAAGTCCGTCACCATCGCGTGCTCGTCTTCGTCGAACATGATGTTGTCCGGCTTGATGTCGCGATGCACGATGCCGTGGCGGTGGGCGTAATCCAGCGCGCACGCGACCTGCGCGGCGACCCCCGCCACCGTGTCCGGCGCGAGCGCGCGGTGCTCCGAGATCCGGTCCCCCAGCGTGCCTCTCGCGAGGTACGGCATCACCAGATAGACCATGTCCGACGCCGAGCCGTAGTCGATGATGGGGCAGACGTGCGGATGCACCAGCTGCGAAGCGGACTCCGCTTCGCGCCGGAACCGCTCGCGCATCTCCGGGTCCC
>JANLGX010000263.1 GCA_024654005.1 Gemmatimonadaceae bacterium
GTCGGTGATCTGGAACTCCAGGAACGCCGACTTCTGCACGATGTCCTGCGCGCGGACCGGATCGTCGATTCCGGGAAGCTCCACGATGATCCGGTCGTCGCCCACCCGCTGCACCACGGGCTCGGCCACGCCGAACTCGTCCACGCGGTTGCGCAGGACCGTCAGCGCGTTGGTGAGCGCCGCGGCCTTGTCCGCGACGGGGGCCTTGGACTCGTCTATCTCGAGCGCCATGTGGATGCCGCCGACGAGATCGAGCCCGCGCTTCAGCGGGACCCGCTGGACCGTGTCGTATACGAAGACGCCGTCACGCTTGACGCGCTCGACGACCGTGCGCGGATAGAGCGTCCACAGCGAGCCGGCGATGAGCGCCAGAATGATCGCGATTCTATGCTTCAACTTCATTGTGAGGAGCTGATTGAGGTGACGCCGGCGGGACGCGCGGTCCCCGTGGCGTTTTGAGCAGTGCGAACGTTACCGGCCACGGAGAGGACAGTCAACGCGGATCGCGCGGCGGTCTCGTCGCGCTTGATCTGCTCGACGAGCGCCGTGGCGTCGGGAAACGCGCGGGTGTCGCGCAGGCGGGCCACGAACTCGAGCCGCACGTGCGCGCCGTACAGATCGACTTCGGTGTCGAACAGGTACGCCTCCAGGCCCGAGCTGGAGTCGCCGAACGTCGGTCGCGGGCCAAGATTCACCATCGCGCCGAAGGTCCCGCGCGGAGTCTGAACGCGCGCGGCGTACACGCCTTCCGGCGGCAGGAGCTTGCGCGGCGGCGGGACGAGGTTGATGGTCGGGAACCCGAGCCTGCGCCCGCGCTGGTCGCCCCGGCCGACCTTGCCGCCGACGGAGTACAGCCGGCCGAGCGAATCCGCGGCGCGGTCGAGATCGCCGCCCGCGACCGAGCGCCGGATCGCGGTGGAAGAGATGCTGTGCCCGTCGGGGGCCTCCACCGCCTGCACCACCTCGACGTCGAACCCGTCGCGCTTGCCGAGCGACTTGAGCACGCTCACGTCGCCGGCACGGGCGCGACCGAAGCCGTGGTCGTAGCCGATGAGCAGCTGCCGCATCCGGAAGCGCGCGCGCAACACCAGCTCCACGAACTCCTCCGCGGAGTAGTCCGCGAGCTGGCGGGTGAACGGCAGCACGGCGACGTAGTCGAGACCGGTCTCGGCCAGGATCTCGATCTTCTCCTCCCGGCTGGTGAGCAGCGGCGGCGCGGCGGCCGGATTCACGACCTCGAGCGGATGCGGATCGAACGTGAGCAGGAGGCTCGGCAGACCGGCCGCGGCCGCCCGACCCACCAACCTCTCCACGACGTCGCGGTGGCCGCGGTGCATGCCGTCGAAGGTCCCGACGGTAACCACCGTCGCGGTCACAGTCGGCGGAAGACCGGACTCGTGCACGCGCGCGTCAGGCCGCGGCAACGGTCACTTCGAGCCGCTTCAGCGGCGGGGGCACCGCGGTGAGAGCGTCCGCCGGCGTGGCGTCGGCGACGTCGAACCTCCCGATCCGCGTGCGCCGCAGCGACGCCAGATGCGCGGCGCTCCCCGACAGGCGTCCGAGGTCGCGCGCGAGCGCCCTGATGTACGTGCCGCCGCCGCAGGTGATGGTCGCGCTGAGAGTGTCGCCCATGAACGCGCCGGCGTCCCAGCGATGCACCACGACGCTCGCGGGCGCGAGTTCCACCGCCTCGCCGCTTCGCGCGGCCGCGTAAGCGCGCCGGCCGGCGACCTTCTTGGCCGAGTAGGCGGGCGGCACCTGCTGAATCTCGCCGGTCAGCGTGACGATCGAGGCGCGCACGTTCGCCTCCGACGGCGGGGGCGCCGAGCGCGTGACTTCACCGGTCGAATCGTCGGTGTCGGTCTCCGTGCCGAACGCTATCACCGCCTCGTACACCTTCGGCTCGACGTCGAGAAAGGTCGCGAGCCGCGTCGCCCGCCCCACCAGCACCACCAGCAGTCCGGTCGCGAACGGATCCAGCGTGCCGAGATGTCCGACGCTCCGCTCGCCGTACGCGCGGCGCACGCGGTCCACGACGTCGTGCGACGTGACCCCCGCGGGCTTGTCCACGAGCAGGAGCCCCTCAGGGCTGTCGCTCTTCATCGTCGGAGGCCGGCCCGGCGTCGCCGCCGGCTGGAGGCTCCTCGCGTATGGGCGGCTCGTTCTTGATCTGCTCGAGCAGCGACTCGATGCGCGCGGCGTGCGCGACGCTCTCGTCTACCTTGAACGTTATCTGCGGCGCGACGCGCAGCTGCAGCGTCTTCGCTATCTGCGAGCGGAGGTGACCGGCGACGCTGCTCAGCCCCTCGAACGTGGCCGTCTTCTCCGTCTCCGTGCCGAGCACGCTGACGTAGACCTTCGCGTGCCGGAGGTCGGACGTGATGTCCACTCCCGTCACCGTGACGAGTCCCGTTATCCGAGGATCCTTCGCTCCGCCGCCCTCGGCGAGGAAGGTGGCGACTACCTCGCGGATCGCCTCGGAGACACGATCCGCGCGCCGCGTGTTACGCAGTGGCGGCCGGCGTGAGCGTGCGCGCCACCTGTTCGGTCCGGTAGCACTCGATCACGTCGCCGACTTTGACATCCTGGAAATTCTCGATCCCGATACCGCACTCGAAGCCGGAGCGCACCTCGCGCACGTCGTCCTTCAGGTGGCGCAGCGAGCCGATGACGCCGTCGTACACCTCGACACCGTCGCGGATCACGCGCACGCGGCCCTGGCGGTTGATGATCCCGCTCCTCACCGAGCAGCCCGCGATGACGCCCATCTTCGGCACGCGGAACAGCTGCAGCACGTGCGCCTCGCCGTACACGACCTCGCGCTCCTCCGGCCGCAGCAGTCCTTCCAGCGCCAGCCGCACGTCCCCCACGGCCTCGTAGATGATCTTGTACAGCTTGATGTCCACGCCTTCGCGCTCCGCGGCAGCACGCGCATTGTTGTCAGGCCGGACATGAAAGCCGACGATGATCGCGCCGGCCGCCCGCGCGAGCAGGATGTCGCTCTCGTTGATCGTGCCGACGCCGCGATGAATCACCTCGACCGACACCTCCTCGTTGGAGAGCTGCCCCAGCGCGTCGGCCAGCGCTTCCGCCGGTCCGCCCTGGTCCGCCTTGATGACGATCCGCAGCGTGCGCTTCTCGCCGCCGGACGTCTGCGTCATGAACTCTTCCAGCGACACCACGCCCTTGGCGGTGCGGCGGCTGCGCGCCTCGCGGTCCAGCCGCTGCCGGCGCTGCGCGATCTCGCGGGACGCGACCGCGTCCTCGACGACGATGAACTGGTCGCCCGCCATCGCGACGCCCGTCATGCCCAGCACCTGCACCGGGATCGCCGGTCCCGCTTCCTTGACCGCCTTTCCGCGCTCGTCCAGCAGCGCGCGCACGCGGCCGCTGAACATGCCGCAGATGAAGTCGTCGCCCACGCGCAGAGTGCCCGAGGATACCAGCACCGTCGCGACGGGGCCCTTGCCCGCGTCGAGCGACGCCTCGATCACCGCGCCGACCGCCGGCCGGTCCGGGTTCGCCTTCAGCTCCAGCAGCTCCGCCTGCAGCAGGATCTGCTCGAGCAGCGCGTCGATCCCCGCGCCGGTCTTGGCCGAGATCTCCGACGAGAGCGTGGTGCCGCCGAACTCCTCCAGCACGACGCCGTGCTGCAGCAGGTCCTGCTTCACCTTGAGCGCGTTCGCCGACGGGAGGTCCACCTTGTTGATGGCCACGATCATCGGGACGCTCGCGTTCTTCGCGTGCGAGATCGCCTCGATCGTCTGCGGCATCACCTGGTCGTCCGCCGCGATCACGAGCACGACGATGTCGGTCACCTGGGCGCCGCGCGCGCGCATCGCAGTAAACGCCTCGTGGCCCGGCGTGTCGAGGAACGTGAGGTTCTTGCCCCCCGGCAGCGACACGTGGTACGCGCCGATGTGCTGCGTGATGCCGCCCGCCTCGCCCGCGACGACGTTCGCCTTGCGGATGTGGTCGAGCAGCGAAGTCTTGCCGTGATCGACGTGTCCCATGATGGTCACGACCGGCGGGCGCGGCTTGAGGTCCTCCGCCTTGTCGGCGGGGATGTCCCCCGTGTCCGCGGCGAACTCCTCCTCGCGCACGGCCCGGAAGCCGAACTCGCTGGTGATCAGCTCGATCTGGTCGAAGTCGAGCCGCTGGTTGATCGTCACCATGAAGCCGAGGTTCTTGAGCGCGAAGCCGACGATCTGCGTAGGCGGAATCTTCAGGATCTCGGCGAGCTCGCTGACGCTGATGAACTCGTTCACGCGGACGGTCTTCTTCTCGCGCTCCTGCTCCGCGGTCCGCTGCGCTTCGATCTCCTCGCGCGACAGCGCGTCGTCGGCGCGGCGCGCTCCGCCGCGGCGCGGGGGCGCGCCGCGGATGGCGGTCATCGTCTTGAAGATGTTGTCGGACACGGCCTGCTGGTCGACTGCGCCGCGCTTACCGCGCTTGCCGCGGCCGCGCGTGTCGTCGGTGCGGGCGCCGCCGGTGGTGCGGTCGTCCCGCCGCGTCGGAGTGCCGGCGCCGGGCGAGGCGGACGCGATGGGGCGCGCGCCGTACGGCGTGCCGCTCGCAACCGGGCGCGGGCGCGGAGCGCCGGGCACGATCGGGCGCGGACGCTGCCGCTCGGAAATCGGCGGCACCGTCGGAGCCGGCGTCCCTGCGGCTGCCGCCGGTGGAGGCGCGGCGGGCGGCGCGGCGGGCGGCGGCGGCGCGGCGGCGGCAGCGGGTTGAAGCTGAGCGGGCGCGGCCGGGGCCGCGGCGGCACGCCGTCGGACGGCGGGCGCTTCCTCGGCGGGCGGAGGCGGGGCCGCTTCGACTTCCGGTGCGACCTCCACGGTCTCGGTCACGGGCGGCGCGGCGCGGCGTCTCCGCCGCGGGCCGGCTTCGGCCTTCGGCTCCGGAGCGGGCGGCGCGGCTTTTTCGGCCGCGGCCGAGCTGCGGCGGCGGCGCGACGTGGTGGCCGGCTTCTCCGCGCGAGCGCGCTTCTCGCGCTCCCAGCGCGCCCTCAACCGCGCGATCTGATCGTCGGTCAACGCACTTACATGGCTGCGCACGGGCACGTCCATCTGTCGCAGGAGGGTCAGAACCTCCTCGCTCGAGATGCCGAACTCGGCCGCCATTTCGTGAACTCGAAGTTTGCTCAACTGGTGATTCTCCTTGGAGCCAGCAGCTAGCAGCTAGCAGCTAG
>JANLGX010000273.1 GCA_024654005.1 Gemmatimonadaceae bacterium
TCACGGGCGTGGTATGACAGTCGACGCACGCGCGTGAACGATGGCGCGAGTGCAGGAAATCCACCGGCCGCGCCCGCGGCTCATGCGCGGGCACGGCGACGGTCACGCTCACGGTCTTGGGAGCGCTGTATTCCGCCGTGCGGTGGCAGGAAGCGCAGCGCGTCTCCGCCGGCGCCTGATGATGGCAAATCGCGCAGCCGCGGGGCGGCGTGAAAGTCAGGCGGCCGTGGCCCGAGCCGGTCTCATGACATACGAGGCACGCGAGTTTCGTGTGCCTCGTATGAGGAAAGCTGGCGGCCGCGGCTGGCGACCTCGCCGCGCTCGGAGGCACGGGCGGAGCGGGGTTCTCCGACCTGAGCCGCAGGATCTGGCGCGGCCACGGCGGGTCCGTCTTCCCAACGAGTGGCGGCGCCGTTCCCCCGGGCCTCACGCGCTGGTCCGCCGCGCTGCTGACGAGTGCGCCATGTGGTTGCGGGGAAACCGGCGCGGCCGAGCGTCGCAGCGCGGCCGAGGTGTCGAATGGCAGCGGCGGCCGGCGCTGGCTGCGCTGGCGCACGCTCAGGTGACAACCTTCGCAATTGCTGGCGTCGACTTTGGAGCGATGCGGTATGTGACAGGTGAGACACTGCGCAGCGACCTGCCGGTGATTCGCGCCCATGTGAAACGGCTCGTCCCGCCAGTTCGAATGGCATCCAGCGCTCGTGCACGTCTCTCGGGCGGCCTCGGGCGTCTTCTGCTCGTGCGGATTGTGACAGGTGCCGCACTTCCCGCCGTGCGGATCGCGGTCCTCGTCGAAATCCGCGAGCAGCTGCCGCATCTCGTGGCAGCCGAGACATTGCGCCTTGCCGGGGACAAGCGTGCCGCGCGCCGAGTCGGTGGTAGCGAGTGCGGGCACGTCGGCCGTGAATTGATGGCAGGTCGTGCAATGCCGCACCGTCTGGTCGGCCATCTTGCCGAGGACGATGTCCGTGTCCTTCGTCTCGTGACACCCGCTCTGGCCGCATGTCTCCTTCACCGGCCGGAAGCGGTGCACTTCGACGCCATGGCAGGTCACGCACTGCATGTCCTTCAGCGCGCTGGAATCCGATTCGAGATGGACGCGATGGCCGGCTGTGGCCGCGACGCGCTGCCAGCGGGCGGTGTCGCCGGTCACGTGGCAAGTCGCGCACACTTGGTTCGGGACCTTCGCGTGCTCGCCGATATCCTCCGGCCGCTCCTTGATCCACACGTATATCTGCCGGAGGCTGGCGGATATCGGTTGCTCGTGACAGTCGTGACAGGACAGCTCCGCGTGCTTGTTCTCATCGGCGGAGAACTGCTGGAACGCCGGATTCATCACGTGGCAGCCGATGCAGAACTCGTTCGAGTGCTGCGTGTAGTTCCAGGTGGCGGCGCCCACGCTGCCGGCGGCGACGACCACCAGCACCGCTGCCGCGGCGACCGCGAGCTGCACGCCGCGGCTGCGCGACATGACCCAAGCACGAATGGGGCGGCGGCGAGTAACGAGAAACCAGCCGACCGCCAGCACGACCGCCGCTCCGACTACGATCCCGCCGATCTGCACCCAGGGCGGGACGTTGTTCAGGAGGAAGCGCACGACCTGAGCGACGCCGCCCGGCAGCGGCGACTCGACCACCACCGAGTCAGCCGGGGGGACCTCCGTTTGCTGAAACGCCGCCGTCGAGTACAAACCTCGGACGGCGGCGCTGAGCTCAGTGCCGGTCACCGGGTAGACGGGAGCTGATTACCTGCCCGGGGTCCTGCGAGACACCTGCACGGCCCGAAGAAATTCCGCGTCATTGATCCGGTTGAGGCTGCGCTGCTCGGCGAGAGACGGACCGGGCAGCGAGTAGTACGATCGTACGTAGTTGATAGTGGCGATGAGCAACGCCCGGCACAAGAAGGGATTGTGAACTCCCTTCGAGTTGTCGCTGTTCGACTGGCCGTACTCGCCGCACAACCGGGCGTTGAATTCGGCCCCTTCGGCCGGCGTAGTCATGTTATCGGTGGTGCTCCACTCGCCCGGCCTCGTGGTCATCACCTGGGGCAGCGTGCCGGCGTCCGTGGGGGCGGCCTGGAGCGAGCCGCTCTTGTTCAGATCCGTCCAGAGCTGGTCCGTGAACGACTTCATCAGCGCGCGGGAATCATTGAAGATGTTCGCGGCTACCTCAGCGCTCCCGTGACACCCGGAGGCCGTGCAGCTCTGCCACGTCCGGGCCGTCGTGGTGTATGCGCAAGTCTTGTCGGCGGTCGGCTTGCCGGTCGCGTCGAGACAGGGAACCGGGCGCATAAGGTGACCGGTCGATTGGAAGGCGAATGCTCCCGTCAGCTTGTCGGTGACGGTGAACGTGTTGACATGGCAGCCGGCGCAGAGTCTCGGATTCTTGGTCGTAGCGTGCGACCCGAAGATCCGCGCTGTGTCGTACTGGAACCCCGGGGGACGCCAGCCGGCAAAGCCGAGCAGCATGGCGCCTTGCGGCGCATGCGGTCTGGTTGCGGCGTAACCAGTCAGCTCCGGCACGGCGACCCGCAGGTGACAGCGCATGCAGAGGTTCAACTCGGGATCCGGCGCGCTGATCGAAAACCGCAGCTGCTTCGTATTGGTCGAGCCGTGCGGGTCGTGGCATACGGCGCAAGTCGTTGGCTGAAAGTTCGTCTCCGCGTCCTTTTCCACGTAGTTGCCATCTTCGCCAAACCGCGCCAGCGCGCCGCGTCCGTCATGACAGCCGGCGCAGGTCGGGTTTTCCGCGCGGTGCGCGTCCACGTTCGAGTGGCGCGACGCCTTCCACTCCTCCGCGAACGGCTGGTGTACTCCGGAATGGCAGTCCCCGCAGTTGCCGCTGCCTGTCATGCTCAACTTCGCAAGCGGCCGAATGAGCGTTCCCTGGCTCACGCCTTCGACGTGCTGCAGGCCGGGGCCGTGACAGCTCTCGCACTGCACGTCGTTGTACGTGTCCACCTGCACCTTGTCGTATCCGGACGCGGTGCCGCCCACCGAATTCCCCTTGCCGGTAACGGTGTGGCAGCTGTAGCACGTCGCCGCCTTTGACGGAGAAGCCTCGAGCGTCGCGTGCGCGCTAGCGTGCGCGGTCGTAACCCAGCTCGCCTGAAAGCCCGAGTGACAGTTGCCACACGTCGTCTGCTTCGTGTCGGCGTCGTAGTATCCGAGGAAGCCGGACGCGGCGTCGGGCGGCGGATTGAACGGCGCTCGATCACGGAAGACCACTGAGTCGCCGGAGCAGCCGCCGATGGCAGCGAGGACGATGACGGCCGCGGCGAGTGAAGGAACGGAAGGAACAGAGGGAATGCGCGTGAGCGTCGATCGAAGACTGCGCACGAAGTGACTCATCACCAAGACCCCCGGGAAAACACGCCAGTTGGACCACTCATAAGCACGACTCAAGTATGGGTAGGTGCAAGAACCGTGATAGTCAGGAATTCCCCGTAGCTCTGTCGGCGAACTTCCGAGAACCTGTCGGGAGATCAAGCAGGGCATATCGGGCATTGGATGATTTCCGCTGGGTTGCTCGAAGTGCTATCCATGGGACCACGTGCACCGGCTGCGGGAATGCGCTCGTTTGCAGCCGCCGGCCTCAAACCAAGGCGCGCGATGAGAAGTGTCGAACGGAGAGAGTTCCTCAAGGGGATCGCCGCCGTCTCGGCTGCCACCGCCGGGTCGGCTTTGGCGCCCGGGACGCTGCTGTCCGCGACCACCGGATACTCACAGGACGCGCAGTCCGCGGTGGACTGGAGCAAGGCGCCCTGCCGGATGTGCGGCGTCGGCTGCGGACTCCTCATTGCGATCGAGAACGGCCGCGCTGGGGCGGTGAAGGGAGACGCCGCCTCGGCCGTCGGCAAGGGGCTGGCGTGCGCGAAGGGCTACTACTCGGTTCAGGCATTGTATGGGCGGGATCGCATTACTCGCGCCATGATCCGTCGCGGCCGCGGATTGTCAGTAGCGCCCATGAGCGAGGCGTTGGACCTCGTGGCGCAGCGCCTGCGCGAGACCATTCAGCGCTACGGGAAGGACAGCGTCGCGATCTACGGCTCCGCGCAGTGGAGCATCCCGGACGCGTACGTCGCGTCCAAGCTGTTCAAGGGCGGAATCGGCACCAACAACGTCGAATCGAGCTCCCGCCTTTACGCGGCGAGCGCGATGGCCGGGCTCCAGACGAGCTTCGGTCTCGACGGCGCGATCGGCTGCTACGAGGACGTCGATCAAGCCGACGTCTTCGTGCTCTGGGACATCAATCTCGCCGAGACCGATCCGGTCCTCTTCTCACGCATGCTCGACCGGAGGCGGCGCGACCGCTCGGTCCGAATCGTGGATCTCACTACCCGCACGACGCGGACGAGCTACGCCGCCGACCGCTCCCTCCTGCACAGGCCGCACTCGGGACTGGCGCTCGCGAACGCGATAGCGCGCGAGATCGTCGCGCGCAAATGGGTCGACCGCGAATTCGTCGACCGGCACGTCGCCTTCAAGCGCGGCAAGACAGGAATCGGCCACGGGCTCACCGACGACGCGCTGGTCGCGGACGAGGCGATCGCCGCGAACGGGGGCGACTACGAGTCGTTTCTCGCTCCGTACACCGCGGAGCGCGCCCAACAGATCTCCGGCCTCAGCGCGGGCGATATCCGCTGGCTGGCCTCGCTGTACGGCGACCGCGCGCGCAAGGTGATGACGGTGTGGGGCGAGGAGGCGAACCGGCATTCCCGGGGCACCTGGCTGAACAATGTGCTGTACAACATCCATCTCCTCGTCGGCAAGATCGCGTCGCCCGGCAACGCAGCGCTGAGCCTCGCCGGCCAGCCGAGCGGCGGGAACGCCGTACACGACGCGGGATCGCTCAGCCACACGCTTCCGCGCGGGCTGGTCTCGAACGCGGTCGACCGCCGTCGTGCCGCCACGATCTGGGGCGTTCCCGCCGACACGATCTCTGCCCGCCCCGCGCGCACTGCCTTGCCGCTGTTCCGCGCGCTGGATCGGGGCGACATACGCTTCCTTTGGATACAGGCCACCAACCCGATGGTGAGCCTGCCCAATCTGAGCCGGTACCGCCGCGCGGCCGCAAAGGACGGCCGCTTCCTGGTGGTGTCGGAGGCGTACCCGACGCCTACGAGCGACGCGGCGGACGTCGTGCTTCCGGCGGCGATGTGGCTCGAGCGCGAGGGAGTCTTCGCCAACGTCGAGCGCCGGGCGCAGCACTTCGAGCAGATCGTGGCTCCGCCGGGTGAGGCGATGAGCGACGCGTGGCAGATGATCGAGGTCGCCCGGCGGATGGGGCTGACGCGGCTCTTTCCCTGGGAGCGGCGCGATCACGTCGCCCGCATATGGGAGGAGTACCGCCGGTTCCACACCGACGACCGCAGCGCGCTTCCCGCGATCTCCGAGCTGCGCGCGCGTCCCGGCGTGATCTGGCCGTTCGTCGGCGGGCGCGAGACAAAATGGCGGTACAACACGGCGCACGATCCCGCGGCGGACCGCGCGCGCGGCGGCTTCGACTTCTACGGCCACGCGGACCACCGGGCCTGGATCTGGCTGCGCCCGCACGAGCCGCCGGCGGAATCGCCCGACCGCGCGTACCCGTTCTGGCTCACAGTGGGCGCGGTGCTCGAGCACTTCGGTGGCGGCGCCATGACGCAGCGGATCCCGACGCTCCACCGCTCCGTGCCGCGGGCGTATCTCGAGATGAATCGGGACGACGCGAACCGGCTCGGAATACGGAACCGGGAAACGGTCAGGCTGGTGAGTCGGCGCGGGGCGATAGAAATCGAGGCGCGCATCGACTACCGCTCGCGGCCGCCGCGTGGTCAGCTTTTCGCGCCGTCGTTCGACGAGGGCGTCCCGGTCAGGCAGCTGATGCTGGATGCGTTCTGCCCGCTCTCGGGGCAACCGGACACCACCATCTGCGCGGTGCGCGTCGAGCGACTGGGCGGAAGGAATGTCCCGTGAGCCCTCGATACACCGTGCCGCAGGGAGTCCCCGCGCGGATCTTCCTGATCGTGTCGGCGGTGGTTGCGATCGCGGCGATCGTCGTCGCGTTCGGCGATGTCGCGGCGAAGCGGGCGGCGGAGCCGGCGGAGATTCGCCCGGCGCTGTTCACGGCGGGGGATCCGCCGATCGCCGGCGAAGCGGACGTGTTTCGCACGCATGCCGGAGTCCTGGCGATCGATCCCGGGGCCGAGCCGCGACGCTCGGCGCACCCACGGACGCTGGCGACGTACCGCAATCTGCGGGAGTACCCCGGCGCGCCGCCGCGAATTCCGCATGGCCTCACGCCCGATGAATTTCAGAACGGCGGCTGCAACACCTGTCACGAGCGCGGCGGATTCTCCGAGCGGTTCGGCGCCTACGTACCGATCACTCCACATCCGGAGATGGGCGCATGCCTGCAGTGTCATGTGGGCAATGGACAGCTGATGGCGATCGCCCTGCCGTCCACCGATCCGAGCGCGCGCTGCCGCCAGTGCCATACGCCCGAAGGAGGCGCCTGGAACGAGACGACGGTGAACTGGACGCCGCTCGCCTGGCCGCGCGTCGCGCGACGCGCCGCCGGAAGTGGGCCGCCGCCGATCCCGCACAGTCTGGAGTTCCGCGGCAACTGTCTCTCGTGCCACGCGGCTCCGTCCGCTGTCGCCGAGATTCGCACGACGCACCCGGAGCGGGCCGATTGCAAACAGTGCCATCTCCCGAGCGACGGCGCGACCGCCGAATACGTGCGGCCGACGCGCACCGGCGGCGTCCCGCGCGGGGGCACGTCATGAGATTCGGCCGCGTCCTCACGGCGCTCGCGTGCGTCGCACTGCTCGGGACCAGCTCCGCCTGCCGCGAGCGCGAGGGCACCGCGAAAGGGGACCGCGCCGAGCTGGGGACGCAGCCGGGAGCGCCGGTTCCCGACGCGGCTCGCGCGCAGCAGGACTCGGTAGTCGCGACACGCGTCGATACAGCCGTCTCGCCGGGCGCGCTCGGGACGGTTCCAGCGGCGCCGGTGGATCTCTGGCACGGGCCGGGCGATCGCCCGTTCGAGGTCGCGCTCCGCACGGGCGATCCGGCGTCGGCCATGTCCCGCCGATTCGGCCGTATCACGCTGCGGACGTCGCTCCGTACGCGTGCCGCCGACCTCGGCCAGTATCCGTGCACGTCCTGTCACCTCGGACGGCGAATCGTGCTGGCCGACGATCGCGTCGCCGACGCGCACCAGAATATCACAGTCGTGCACCCGCAGCAGACGGGCGGAACCTGCTCCACCTGCCACGCGGCGGACAACGTCGAGCTGCTCGCGCTCAAGAGCGGAGAGCGCGCCACTCTCGATCACACGTACCGGCTGTGCGCGCAATGTCACTTCTCACAGGCCGAGGCGTGGGCCGCCGGCGCGCACGGCAAGCGGCTCGACGGCTGGCAGGGGCGCCGCGTGCTGATGGGCTGCGCCGACTGCCACGACCCGCACCAGCCGGCGCTCGAGCCGCGCATCCCCTTCCGCGCTCCGCGCATCGAGCGAATCCGAGGCTCAGGCAAATGACCTCCGACCCGACGACCGAGGTCCCGCGCGACGAGGCCGGGCAGACGCTGCTGCAGAAGCGCGTCGACCGCCGGCGCGCGCTGGGTATCCTCCTCGGCGGAGCGGCAGCCGGCACCAGCGCCGTGGCCGCCTGCGCGCCGGTCAGTGCGATGACTCCGGAGTCGAAGGAAGCCAAGCTGCTCGCGTGGCGCGAGTACATCAAAGGCAACTACCGCACGATGACCGAAGCCGAGCGCGCCGAGACGATCGCGCGGCTCGAGCGCCTCGCTGAATTGAAGCGCGGCGTGGACGTGACCATTCAATCCACCGGCGCCCAGCCCGGAGTGGTGTTCGGCTACGGCTTCAACATCTCGAAGTGCAAGGGATTCAGGAGCTGCGTCGAGGCCTGCATCAACGAGAACAACCTCGACCGCCGCGCCGCGACCCAGTACATCCGCATCTTCGAGATGGAAGACGGGGTGATCGACTTCGATCACGCCGACGCGACGTTCCAGCACGAGGTGCCCGCGGAGGGCCACTTCTACATTGGCACGCAGTGCTTCCAGTGCGCCGATCCGCCGTGCGTGAAGGTGTGTCCCGTGGGCGCGACCTGGCAGGAGCCGGACGGCATCACCGTCGTGGACTACGACTGGTGCATCGGCTGCCGCTACTGCATGGCCGCGTGTCCTTACTGGGCGCGCCGGTTCAACTGGGACGAGCCGGAGGTGCCGGCCGCGGAGCTGAACACGAATCAGCACTACCTCGGCAATCGCGCGCGGAAAGCGGGCGTCGTGGAGAAATGCCACTTCTGCATTCACCGGACGCGGAAGGGCCAGCTTCCGGCGTGCGCCGAGGCGTGCCCGACCGGGGCACGCGTGTTCGGAAACCTGCTGGATCCGAACTCGGAGATCCGCTGGGTCCTCGCGAACAAGCGCATCTTCCGGCTGAAAGAGGACCTGAAGATCGAGCCGCGATTCTGGTACTTCACCGACTGAGGCGACATTGCACCTTAAGCCCTTCGTCCTGACGGCGCTGGATTCGGCCACCTCCGGGGGCCGGCGCTACCACGTGTGGATGGGCGGCCTCACGCTCATCATGCTCGTCGGGGCGTACGCGTACTCCCTGCAGCTGCGCTATGGACTGGGCGTCACGGGCATGAACGATCACGTGAGCTGGGGCCTGTACATCTCCAACTTCACTTTCCTCGTCGGTCTCGCGGCGGCCGCCATGATGCTGGTGCTGCCAGCCTATATCCTGAAGGATGTGGATTTCGGCCGCGCGGTGCTCATGGCGGAGGCGGTCGCGGTGGCCGCGCTGGTCATGTGCCTTGCATTCGTGGTCGTGGACATCGGCAACCCGCTCGGCGGCTGGCATCTCATGCCCGGAATCGGATTTCTCAACTGGCCGCGGTCGCTGCTTGCATGGGACGTCCTGGTGCTGAACGGCTATCTCGCGCTCAACCTCGCGATCCCCTTCTACATACTGTACAGCCGCTTCTCCGGCCGTCAGCCGGACAAGAGGAAGTACATCCCCTGGATGTACATCGCCGTGATGTGGGCGGTAAGCATCCACCTGGTCACGGCGTTCCTCCTGGCGGGACTGCCGGCCCGGCCGTTCTGGAACACCGCGTTGCTGGGCCCGCGCTTCCTGGCGTCGGCATTCACCGCCGGCCCGGCGTTCGTGATTCTCCTGCTCTGGTTCATCCGTCGGGAGACCGAGTACAAAATCTCCGAAGGAGCGTTCGCGAAGCTTGCGCTGATAACTACCGTCGCAGCGCAGATCAACCTCGTGATGCTTGGCTCGGAGCTCTTTTACAAGTTCTATTCGCCGACGCATCATGGCATCAACGCCAGGTACCTCTTCTTCGGCCTCGACGGACACAACGCGCTGGTGCCGTGGATCTGGACGGCAATCGCGCTCAGCACGGTGGCAACGATCGCGCTCATGATCCACCCGGTGCGGCGAAATCCGCGCTGGCTGATTCCCGCCTGCGCCGCTCTGTTCGTCGGCATCTGGATCGAAAAAGGGATCGGCCTGGTGGTGCCGGGATTCGTTCCGTCGCCGCTCGGCGAGATCGTCGAGTACACGCCGAGCCTGGTGGAGCTGGGAGTCACCGCCGGCATCTGGGCGCTCGGCATGTTCGTCCTGACCGTTCTCGTCCGGGTGGCGCTGCCGATCGAGCTCGGCGACGTACGCAGCCCCTACATAGACGAGAGGCGAGTCACCACGATCGTCCGTCCACGCAGTTCACGTCCGCCGCGGGCAGATGTCCGGCCCGTGCGGACGCGGTAACGGCTGGCCCTGTCGCCAGTACACTTTCTCGCGAGGTAGTGAAATGACCAGACATTCTCCGAACGACACCCGGTACTCGATCGCCGCGCTCGCCGCGGGGCTGATCGCTGGTGCCGGCGTGGCCGGCGCGCTGTATCTCGTCGGCGCTCCCTTCCCGCTCGTGGTGCTCGCCGGAGTGGGTGTGTTGATGTTCTTCGCCGCTTCCATCAAGTACACCGATCAATGGGAGCGCGCGGTCCTGATGCGGCTCGGCCGCTACCGTGGACTGCGGGGTCCCGGCTATTTCGGGATCGTGCCGATCCTCGACCGCGTGGCCTACGTGATCGACCAGCGCATACGGACCACGGCGTTCGGCGCGGAATCATGCCTGACACGCGACACGGTGCCGGTGAACGTCGACGCCATCGCGTTCTGGATCGTGCGGGACGCCGAGCGCGCCGCGCTGGAAGTGCAGGACTACGATGAAGCCGTCATCCTCTCGGCGCAGACCGCCCTGCGCGACGCCATCGGGAAGCACGATCTGGCGGAGCTCATCCAGTCCAGAGTGGAGCTCGGTCACGGGCTCAAGGTGGCGCTCGAGGAAAAGATGAAGAACTGGGGGATCCAGGTGCAGTCCGTCGAGATCCGCGACGTCATCATCCCCACTGCGCTCGAGGACGCGATGTCACGCCAGGCCCAGGCCGAGCGCGAGCGCCAGGCGCGCATCATTCTCGGTACCGCGGAAACCGAGATCGCCCATAAGTTCGTGGAAGCGGCCGACGCCTACCGCGACCACCCCGCGGCCATGAACCTGCGCGCGATGAACATGCTGTACGAGAGCATCGTCAAGCGCGGCTCACTGATGGTCGTGCCGTCGGGGCTGGCCGACTCGCTGAACGTGCCGTCCATGATGGGAATAATGGGTGCGGCGAGACTCGTTCCGCGCACTGGCGTGGCCAGCGAGGCAGTTGAGTCGGCGAAGACGCCGGAGCCGTAACGTTCGTGCCGATGATCAACGTCAACAAGCTCTTCCCTCGACTGAGTATTCGCGTCAAGCTCATCATCGCCTTCGCTCTGATCGCACTGGGGCCGCTGGTGGTGGTGTCGTACATCGGTGCGCGGAAGACCGTCTTTCAGATCAAGGCCAAGGCGCGGAGCGCGCTGGAGCACGACCTGGAAATGGCCGAGGCGCAGACGGCAGAGGCCTTGAATTCGGCGGAGAGTCTTGTCGACCTCATGACGAAGCTCGCGTTGGGGCCGCTTCTTGGCGGCGGCCCGGCCTCTACGCGGGCGCGGGCGGAAGCCGCCGCGGAGGTCGTGACGACGCTCCTCGCTTCCGACCCGACTCTGTTCCAGGTAAAGCTCATCGATGCGGAGGGTCGGTACCGGTTGTTCGTACGGCCGTCCGGTCAGCTTCGACTCGCGCCGGAGGCGGAAGGGGGCGAGTATTATGCGTGGCGCGCCAGCTCGCTGAGTCCAGGCACCCAACTGGTGTTCCCGATCGAGGTTGCGGGCGCGGAAGTGAACGGAGCCAGGAAGCCGATCGCGGCGGTGGCAATTCTAATTCCAGTCCACGGAGCGAACGGCGCTTTTCTGGGCGCGGTCGCCGGTGAGGGCTACGCCGCCACGCTCTTCTCGCACCTTGACCATGCCACACCCGGATTCGCTGGCGTCACGGGCCTTGTGGACAAGGACGGGCATTTTCTCTACCACTCGATCTGGAAGCGCAATTGGGCGACGCTCCTCGCTGCCCGCGACCGGGTGAGCGTGCAGAGCTCCTTCCCTCCCGAGGTCGCGTCGGCCATCGTGTCGGGACGCTCCGGGACCGTGATGACTTCGGCGCAGGAATTTGTCAGCTTCCGACCGTTTTCCTTCGGCACTTCGTACGGCGCGACGCTCTCCCTGTATCGCGTCGTGCCCTTCGCGACGCTGGCAGCGCCGGTGCGTTCCTTCGTACTGGCAGTGTTTCTTGCGGCAGGGTTGGTGACGCTGCTGGTGCTCGGGCTCGCGATATTGGCGGCCGACCAATTCACGAAGCCGATCTTTCGCATTCGCGATGCCGCGTGGCAGCTCGCGCGCGGCGAGCCGGTGCAGCCGCTGAACGTCACCACCAACGATGAGTTCGAGGACCTGGCCCGTGAGTTCGCGCGGGTCGCCGAACAGGTCGTAGTGCATCGCGCGCAGCGCGAAGAGCTGATCGCCGAGCGCACCCGCCTGCTCGAGCAGACGCACGCCGACCTGACCGACATCCTGGAACATTCCGCCGATGGCATCATCGGACTCGATCCTGTCGGCGTGGTCCGCATCTGGAACCGCGGCGCCGGACGTCTCCTGGGCTACTCGATCGACGAGGCCATCGGAGAGCGGATCGACACCGTGCTCCGGCCGAGCGGGGAACGGGCGGCGCGCGAGCGCGGCGTGCTGCAGCACGAGCTGGAACGCGAGGGAGCGGTCGTGAACTTCCTCACGGAGGTCCTCGCCAAGGACGGGACGCCGATTCAGATCACGCTGACGGAGACGCTGATCATGGGATCGGATGGCCAACGGCTCGGGACGTCGCTGATCGTCCGCGACCATCGCATCCGGGCCCGCCTCGAGGATCAGATGCGTCGCTCGGAGCGTCTGGCGGTGATCAGCGTGATGGCGGCTGGCCTGGCG
>JANLGX010000276.1 GCA_024654005.1 Gemmatimonadaceae bacterium
ATCGGCGCCGACGAATCGGCGCCGTACGATCGTCCCAATCTCTCCAAGGACTACCTGGCGGGGACCGCGTCGGAGAAGTGGATACCCCTTCGCTCTCCCTCTTTCTATGAAGAACACCGGATAGACGTCCTGCTCGATAGCCGGGTCGCGTCCATAGACGCGGCGGCCAAGCGCGTGGTGCTCGGTGATGGATCCGAGCGCGAGTACGGCGCGCTGCTGCTCGCGACCGGCGTGTCCCCCGTGCGGCTGCCGGACGCGCAGTTCGGCAAGAGCGGAGTGAGATATCTGCGCACGCTGGCCGATAGCCGCGCGCTGATCGAAGCGGCGGCCCGGGGCGGACGCGCGGTGGTGCTCGGGTCGAGCTTCATCGGGCTCGAGGTGGCGGCATCGCTGCGCGCGCGCGGACTCGACGTGCACGTCGTCGCGCCGGAAGAGCGTCCGCTCGAGAAGATTCTCGGCCGTGAGCTGGGCGACTTCATTCGCGGGGTGCATGAATCGCATGCCGTAGTCTTTCACATGGGCCGCACGGCTCGCAGCATCGAAGGCCGGGTCGTCACGCTCGACAACGGCGAGCGCATCAGCGCAGATCTCGTGGTCGTGGGGATCGGCGTGCGGCCCAACGACGAGCTCGCGGCAAGCGCGGGCCTCTCGGTGGACAAGGGAATCGTCGTGAACGAGTTTCTCGAGACGAGCGCGCCGGGGATCTTCGCGGCGGGCGACGTGGCCCGCTATCCGGATTCCCGCTCGGGCGAGCGCATCCGCATCGAGCACTGGGTCGTCGCGCAGCGGATGGGACAGACGGCAGCACGCAACATTCTCGGACCGCGCGAGCGGTTCGACGCCGTGCCGTTTTTCTGGAGCCGGCATTACGACGACAGCATCTTGTATGTCGGCCACGCGTCCAAGTGGGACGGCGTCGAGGTCTCGGGGGATCTTGGGAGTCGGGACGCGACGGTGACGTTCCGCGCGGCCGAAAAAGTGCTCGCGGTAGCCACCGTCGGTCGCGATCGGGAGAGTCTCGAAGCGGAAGCCGCGCTCGAATCCGGAAGGGCCGGGGCGCCGGCCGGGGGGAGCGCGGCATGACGCCGAACGTTGCGGCAGTGCGGCAGCTGCAGGTCTCGCCGCACGACGCCAACGCTGACTCGCCGCCGATGACGGCGGCTGCGTCGGAAAGACAGGCGGAGCTGGCTGCGCTCGTCCGGCGCCAGCTCGAATTACTCGGCGAAACTCCGGGTCGCGAAGGGCTGCTGAGGACGCCTGAGCGGGTCGCGAGGTCGCTCGCGTGGCTGACGGGCGGCTATGAGTCGGACGTGCGGGACGTCGTCGGAGAAGCCGTGTTCGAAGAAACGCACGAGAGCATGGTACTGGTGCGCGACATCGAGATGTACTCGATGTGCGAGCACCACATGCTGCCGTTCTTCGGCAAGGTGCACATCGCCTACGTGCCCGACGGCAGGATCGTCGGCCTGTCGAAGCTGCCGCGCATCGTGGACGTGTTCGCGCGGCGGCTGCAGGTACAGGAGCGATTGACCGAGCAGATAGCGGCGGCGATCGAGGAGGTGCTACAGCCGCGCGGAGTCGGAGTGGTGATCGAAGCGGTGCATCTCTGCATGATGATGCGCGGCGTCGAGAAGCAGAACTCGAAGACGATCACTTGCGCCCTGCGGGGACAGTTCCGCGAGTGCGCGATGACGCGGGACGAGTTCCTGCGGCTCGCGCACCGCGGTACGTGACGCTACAGGGCGGCACCGCCTGAGCTGGTGACCCGCCAGACGACGTTCCCGACGTCACAACGATTTCAGGAATTGAACGAGGTCGCTCTGCTGCGACGCGCTCAAGCCGAGGCGGCGAGCGTTGTTGTAGTGCGCGACCACGGCGTCGAGCGTCGCGGCGCTTCCATCGTGGAAATAGGGCGGATGTTGCCAGAGCCCGCGAAGCGGCGTGGTGCGATACCGCTTGTTGGCCGTGCGCATCGCATACGCGGCGCTCATGCCGGTCTCCGACGGATCGTGCAGCACGCCGGAATTGTTGTCGGTCCCGGTCGCGCCGACGTGGCACGAAGCGCAATTCGCATTGAAGACCGATCTTCCGCGCGCGGCCGCCGCGGCGTCGAAGCTTCCCGCCGGCGGCGCGGGCGTCTGCAGGCTGTGCTGGTACGCCCGCAGCGCAGCGAGCTTGGGCGCCACGAGGTCCGGTGACTGCCGTATGTCGATGCCCAGTCGCGGGTCCGCGAAGTTGCCGCGCCCGTGCATCTGCGTGATCGCGACGTAGGCGTTCCAGTATGAGATCGGTCCTTCCGCGGTGAACGTCTCGTTCCGAATCGAAGCCAGGCCATAGGCCGGCGGAAGCACCAGCGGCGTGCTCTTTCCGTCCAAGTTGTAGCGCGGATCATACTTGCCCGCCCCCCAGGAGCCGTAGACGGCTTTCTGCGCCGGGGTTATCGCCGGCGAGAGCGCGACGATCGCTCCGACGTTCAGATCCGTATTCGGCCACCCGTCCATGCGCCGACCGATCCCCTTGGCGAACGAGTTGTCCACGGTCGAATGACACAGCGCGCAGGTGATTCCGAGTCGTACGAGCGTGTCGCGGCCGCCGACGGTATTCACCGTTCCCTTGAGTCCGACCACGGCGTTCAGCTTCAGGAGCGTGACGGTAGTAGCCGGGCTGTCGAGGTCTACCTGCCCGGCCTTGATCGCGGCCGCGACGTCCGCGGGTATTGCTTCGGCATCTACCTTCAGTCCGACGGACAGCGCGGTCGTGGGACTGACGGATTTCTGCACGACTTCGTGCATGCGGGCCGTGTCGGTCCAGAACTGCTCGTCGCCGAAGGTCTCGAACCGGAATATCTGCCGCCCTTCAGCGATCGTTTGCGGCAACATGTCGCCCGGCACGTCGAAGCCGGTGGGCGCGGATGCGGCCCCGGGCTGCGCGGCGGTGCAACCGGCGATCGCTCCGCCGACGACGGCCAGGAAGAAAGTCAGCACGACGATGGTGCGGGCGGACCAGCGCGGGCGTATCTGCTCGATTCTCACGTCACCGCTCCTTGAGATTGTTTCCTGGCTCAAGCGCATAAAACCGGCCGGGCGTTACGATCCCACCCGCTGACTCGTCTGTGTGTCTCCCGTCCGGCTTTTTGGAGCGAACTGTACCCGGAAGCGGACGGTTATGCGCTTGCCTCCAGATGACGTGCCTGGGACGTAAGTGACTGTCGACCAAATAAGACAGCTGGCAGCCAGCAGCTAGCAGCTAGCTGCGGTTTCTCGATTATGGTTGGTGATTCGCGGGGCGGCCGATAAGCGCTTCGCGAGCACAAACCACAATCCACGAACCAGGAACCGTTGCGTCCCAGCCGGAGTGAATACGGCGCGCTGATGTCGCTCGCTGCGCCCATCGTCGTCGTCCAGGTCGGACTGATGACGATGGGCGTGGTGGACACCATCATGGTGGGGCGGTTCTCGCCGGAAGCGCTCGCCGCCACCGCGATCGGAAATTTCTACTTCTTCGTGATCGCGATCTTCGGCATGGGCGTGCTGCTCGTGCTCGATCCACTCATCGCGCAGGCGGTCGGCGCGCACGACGAGATCGCCGTGGCTCTGGCGGTGCAGCGCGGCTTGCTGCTGGCGCTCGTGCTGAGCCTGGTGCTCGGCGCATTGCTGTTGCCGGTGGAATCGGTGCTCCGCGCGTTACGGCAGCCGGAGGAGCTGGTGCCGCTGGCCGCGCGGTACGTGCTGATCTGCTTGCCGAGCTTTCTGCCCTTCAACGTGTTCATAGTCTTTCGCCAGCTGCTGCAGGCACTGGGGCTGACGCGGGCGATCGTCGTCACGATCGTCCTGTGCAACCTCGCGAATGCCGCGCTCAACTGGACGTTCATCTTCGGCAACCTCGGCGCGCCGCGGCTGGGGGTGGCGGGCGGGGCGCTGGCCACGTCGATCAGCCGGACGCTGCTGGTCCTGATCCTCGTGGCGCTCGCATGGAAGCGACTGCACCAGTACGTGTGGCCCGTGCGACGGCAGGTGTTCGAGCGCGCGCCGCTGCTGCGCGTGCTGCGGCTCGGTCTTCCCATCGGCGCGCAGCAGGAGCTGGAGGTGGCCTACTTCGGCGGACTGATCCTGCTCATGGGGCTGCTGGGCACGATCTCAGTCGCCGCGCATCAGGCAGCGATAAATCTCGCGTCGCTGACGTTCATGGTTCCGGTAGGGGTGGGTTCCGCGACCGCGGTGTTCGTCGGACGCGCGGTCGGCGCGCGCGACGAGCCGGCGGTGCGCCGGTACGCGGTCGCGGGACTGGTGTGCGGCGTGGGGTTCATGTGCGTCGCCGCGGCGGGGTTTCTGCTCTTTCCGGTTGCGCTGGCCGGACTGTACTCACGGGATCAGGACGTGATCGCGCTCGCCGCGGGACTGATTCCGATCGCGGGGCTGTTCCAGGTGTTCGACGGAACGCAGGTCGTCTCGGCGGGAATACTGCGGGGGATCGGCGACACGCGCTTTCCCATGATCGCGGCCGCGCTCGGCTTCTGGCTCGTGGGGCTGCCGCTGAGCCTGCTGCTCGGATTCAGCGCGCGGCTGGGCGCGGAAGGGTTGTGGTGGGGTTCGCTCGTCGCGCTGATGATGGTGGCGGCGTTGCTTCTCTACCGCGTGCGGCTGCGGCTGCGCCGGAGCATGGAGCGGGTGATCATAGACGACAGCCAGCAGCTAGCAGCTAGCAGCTAGCAGCTAAAGCCAACACGCGCGCGATCCTGTCGGCCAGCAGCGTGTCCTTGGTGTGGAGCCGGAGGACGCGCGAGACCCGGCGGATCTCATCCTCCTGCGTGTTGGGCTGAACCACGGCGACGGGCAGGCTGAGCAGCTCGCCGGGCTTGGCGAAGTGCAGCGGTTGCCGGCTGATGGCGAAGACGGTTCCGGCCGAGAGCAGCGCGACCGCACCCAGGACCTGGCTAGCGACGCGGACGGCGCGGCGGCAGTACCAGGCCAGGCATTCCCGCTTTTCCGGAGCGCCGGGCTTGTCGGTTCTCCGGGTGTGGGGCGCGAGAAAGGCCGGCGGTGGAGCTGTCGCCTTACGCCTGTCGGGCACGGAGTCGCCGCTCATGCTCCGGAGAGTCGCAGGGGCCATGCCATGTATAGAGAAGAGAAGAGGTGTCCTAAAGGGGAGATATTCCACAGGCCCCCATTGCGGGTTCCGCCGCACTAAAACATTATTTAGGATACACTAAAGCAGGGACTATGTCAGATCAGAAAAATCGAGCGCCGGAAGGGAGCGACCTCGTGGCGCCCGTGATGAGTCGGCGGCAGGCCGTGAAGTGGGGGACGCTGGGCACCGTCGGACTGGCGGCGGTCGGAACCGCGTGCGTCCAGCGCGGGGGCCCGCTGGCCGCGGGCGACACTTTGAAAGGCGGGCTGGCCCCCGGGCACGGCTCCCACCACGACATGATGGCGGTGGGGGAGCTGCGGGGCGATTCGTTCGACCCGACGGCCTTCCTCACGCACTTCGATTACGGCCGCGTGTCGAGCCTCCCGTCCGGGCAGACTCTCCGGGAGTACGACATCGAAGCCACGGAATTCGAGCTCGAAGTCGCGCCGGGCGTGTTCTTCCCGGCGTGGGGATACAACGGTCAGGTTCCGGGGCCGACGATTCGCTGCACCGAGGGCGACCGCCTCCGCGTCCACTTCACCAATTCGGGAACGCATCCCCACACGATCCACTTTCACGGCTTTCACCCGGCGAACATGGACGGCGCGTTCGAGGTCGTGGGGCCCGGGCGCAGCTACACGTACGAGTTCGACGCCGCGCCGTTCGGGCTCCACCTGTATCACTGTCACACCGTTCCGCTCAAGCGGCACATGCACAAGGGGTTGTACGGGGCTTTCATCATCGATCCGAGGGAAGGTCGTCCGCCCGCGCGCGAGCTGGTGATGGTGATGAATGGCTTCGACACGAACTTCGACGGAGACAACGAGGTTTACGCAGTCAACTCCGTCGCGTTTCACTACCAGAAGCATCCGATCGAGCTGCGGCTGGGCGAGCCGGTTCGCGTCTACGTGGTGAACCTCACCGAGTTCGACCCGATCAACTCCTTTCACCTTCACGGGAACTTCTACCGGCTGTATCGGACCGGCACGAATCTCACGCACCACGAATTCACCGACAACGTGATGCTCTGCCAGGGCGAGCGGGCGATCCTCGAGTTCAGCTACGACCACGAGGGACCGTTTCTCTTCCACGCCCATCAGAGCGAATTCGCCGAGCTGGGATGGACGGGGATGTTCGTGGTGCGGGGGCCGGCCGTTGGCTGACGCCACGGGAGTAACCCGCCGGGACCGTACGCGCATCTGGCTCGCCGCGGTGCTGCCGCTCGTGGCGCTGCTCGTCTTTCTCCTGCTGTTCCTCCGCTTCGGCCCTGCCGGAGTCTTCACCGGATCGTTTCCTCCGGTGGAGGAGCTCACGATCACGCGGGTGACGCTGCCCGACCGCGGCGTGCTCCGCGTGCACGCGGTGAACGGGGGACCCGCTCCCGTCACGGTCGCGCAGGTGCTCGTGGACGACGCGTCGTGGGTGCACACGATAGATGGGCCGCGGACCATCGGCCGGCTGGAGTCCCGCGAGATCACGATTCCGTATCCATGGGTGGAGGGTGAGCCGGTCGTCGTGCGACTGGTGACGAGCACCGGACTCACCTTCGACAAGGAGGTCGCGGTCGCGGTCCGCACGCCCGCGCCCGACGCGCGCTATCTCACCACCTTCGCGCTGCTCGGGCTGTACGCCGGCGTGGTGCCGGTTTTCATCGGACTGCTCTGGTTCCCGTTCCTGCGAGATCTCTCGCAAAAATGGATAGAGTTCTTCCTGAGCCTGACCGCCGGCCTGCTTCTGTTCCTCGGCGTGGACGCGCTGGCTGAGGCCGTCGAGCTTTCTGCGCTGGTTCCCGCGGCGTTTCAGGGACTCGGCCTGGTTCTCCTCGGGCTCGTCGGTACGCCGCTCGTGCTGGCCGCGGTCGGCCGCCGGCGAAGGGGCAGTGGCCCGGCCTCGCCCGTGTACGTCGCGATGCTCGTCGCATTGGCCATCGGACTGCACAACCTCGGCGAAGGGCTCGCGATCGGAGCGGCATATGCGAGCGGTGAGATCGCGCTCGGCAGCTTCCTGGTGATCGGATTCCTGCTGCACAACACCACGGAAGGTCTCGCCATCCTCGCGCCGCTGACCAGGAGCAGGGTAACGCTCGGGCTGCTCGCGGTGCTCGGTCTGCTCGCGGGCGTCCCCACGATCGTCGGAGCATGGATCGGCGGCTTTACCTACAGCCCGGGGTGGACCGCGCTGTTCTTCGCCATCGGCGCCGGCGCGATCGTGCAGGTGCTGGTCGAGCTGGCGCGCCTCTTCCCGGGCGGCGAGAAGGGCAGCATCGCCGCTCCGCTCAACGTCGCCGGCTTTCTCGCCGGCATGTTGATCATGTACCTCACCGGACTTCTGGTAACCGCCTGATGCGACTCTTGCCGCTGCTACTTTGCCTGCTGTTGCTGCCGTCCGCCGCGGACTCGCAGGATCCGCCGCCCATCCGCGACAACAGCTTCCTCATCGAGGAGGCGTACAACCAGGAGCCGGGCGTCGTGCAACACATCCTGCTGTTCGCTCGCGACCGGGCGACGCGCGATTGGGAGCTGGGGTTCACGCAGGAGTGGCCGTTCTTGAGTCAGAACCATCAGCTGAGCTACTCCGTCCCGCTCGTGCGCGTCGCCGGCCGGTCCGGCATCGGCGACGTAGCGCTGAACTACAGGTATCGGTGGCTTGCCCGAGCCCGCAGCGAATCCGTCCTCCGGATCAGCGCGCTGCTTCCCACCGGTAACGCCGAGCGAGGGACGGGCGCGGGGGGAGGGGGAGTCGAGGTCAACCTGCCCGTCTCGATGGAGATCGGCCGGGCTTTCGCGGCGCACTGGAACCTCGGCGGATCGGTGATTCCATCCGCGCGAGCCGGAGACGGAACGCGTCGCGCGGCCAACGAGCTGTTCGCCGGAGCCAGCGTCGTCTGGCTGCTGCACCCCACGTTGAACGTGCTCGCCGAATCCGTCTGGTCGCGCGCGGAAGCTCCTGGCATCGGCGGAACGCGAACGTCCGAGACGTCATTCACTCTGGTGCCCGCGGTCCGGGGCGCGATCAATCTCCGCTCCGGCGCCCAGATCGTTCCCGGCGCCGGCCTGACCCTTGACGCGCGCGACGGGATGCGGGTATCGGGACTCTTGCTGTACCTGAGCTTCGAGCACGGCTTCTGACCCCGCCGTTACTAATCACTAATCACTAATCACTAATCACTAATCACTCTTTAGAGATCAACCCCTCCGCCTCGATCTCGACCAACATGTCCGGATCGATCAGCCGCGCGACCTGGACCATGCTCGTCGCCGGACGGATCTCCCCGAAGAAGGAGCAGTGCGCGCGGCCGATCTCTTCCCACTGGTCGATGTCGGTCACGTAGATCCGCGTGCGCACTATGTCGCTCAGCCGCGCGCCGGCGCGGTGCAGCGCGGTCTCGATGTTGGTCAGGGTCTGGATCGCCTGGGCGTGCGCGTCACCCTGGCCCACGAGCTTGCCGCCGTCGCCCGTGGCGGTGGTGCCGGAGACGTAGATATGCGAGCCCACGCGCACTACCCGCGAATACCCCACCAGTGGCTCCCACTTGCTGTCGGTCGAGATGTTCACTCGCGGCACGCCCGCCTCCGTTGTGGTGTGGGGCGGTGAAATATGCCCCGGCCCGCGGGCCGCGCCACCGTGCGGGATGTGACGCCGGGACTCCACCGAGTAGTCTATATCCTGTGACGGACCTCACTGACGAGCAGATCGTCGACGCGATGCTGGGGGGAGACACGGACGCATTCGCGGTCCTGGTGTCCCGTTATACCGCGCGATACGCGCGCTTCGCGGTGCGCATGCTCGGGAACAGTGAGGACGGGGAAGAAGCCTTGCAGGATGCGTTCGTGCGCGCCTACCGCGCGCTGGGCAAGCGGGACCGGAAGAGCGCTTTTGGTCCGTGGTTTCATTCGATTCTGTCGAATCAATGCCGGACGGCGGCGAGGAGGCGCGCCAACAGGCTGCGGCTGGTGGTGCACGACGAAGGGGCGCTCGAGCGGGCGGCGGTTGATTCTCCGGCTCCCGCCGGCGGCGAGGGGTCCGAGATCGAGACCGCGATCGGAAAGCTGGATCCGGCGCAGCGCGAAGTGTTCCTGATGAAGTACGTGGAAGACATGAGTTACGACGAGATTGCGGAGGTCACCGGTGTCGGAGTATCGGCGCTCAAGATGCGCGTGAAGCGCACCGCGGACCGTCTGCGTGAAATGATGGGGGAGGTACCACATGAAACAGGATGACGAGGAATTCCTCGCGCGGAGCGGCTTCGCCATCCGCTCGAG
>JANLGX010000279.1 GCA_024654005.1 Gemmatimonadaceae bacterium
GCCAGATTTGTTCGTGGTTCGCAGCTAGCAGCTAGCTGCTAGCTGCTAGCTGCTGCCTGCCGCGCCTACCAATCCTTCCCTCTTGGCGCCTGCGGCACGCTCCGCCTGGTCTTGTCGCCCTGCACGTCCTGCTCCTCCTCCGCCGCGGCATCGAGAATTCCGCTCGCCTGATCGACGTTCAGGCCGTTGCGCGGGCGCGGCGCGATGGTAGGCTGACCCTGCGCCGGATCCGGCTGGGGCGTCGCCGCGCCGCCGCCGCCACCGCCGCCGCCACCACCACCACCCCCGCCTCCACCTTCCCGCTGGCGGAGCGCCAGCTCGTAGTTCCACTTCGCGTCGAACACGTCCGGCCGGCGCTTGAGCGCGACCCGGTAGTGGACTAGCGCGCTGTCCAGCGGCGGATCAGCGGAATCACCCTGTAGCGCGAGCCCGCGCTGCAAGTGGACCAGGCCGATGTTGAACTCACCGCGCCACGCGATCTCGTCGCGCTGGCTGTCCAGCACCATCCGCAGCAGCCGCTCCGCCCGCTCGAGCGAGTCGGCCTGCAGCGCCTGAGTGCCGGCGTTGTAGTTGTCGAGCGTCGGATCGGGAAAGAGCTGGCGGCACCCCGCGAGCACCAGCAGCAGCATCGCTGCGGCACCGGCCGTGCCCGCCGCGCGAGCGCGCGCGCCTGCCTTGCCGGCGCCGAATCCCCGCGGCCGTACCCGCTCGGGCAGGTTCGAGACGAACGTGCGCAGCCGGCGCCGCCGGCGCGCGAGCGCGGGCAACAGCGCGTCGAGCATGAGCAGCAGGAACGCCGGGAGCAGGAAGAGCTGGTAGCGGTGCGCGAGATTCTCCCTGTTCTCGACGCTGCGCTGCTCCGCCTTCAATGTCGCCAGCGCCTGCACCGCCGCCGCGACCCGGTCGTCCGCGTCCGGCGGGATGAAAGTGCCGCGCGCCGCGCGCGCCGCTTCCTGCAGCAGCGCGGGCTCGTACCGTGTCGTCACTACCGCGCCGGCCTCGTCCCGCTTGAGCACGATGCGGCCGTCCTCGCGCACCGGGATCGTCGATCCCTGCCGCGTGCCGAAGCCGACCGTGATCACCGCGATCCCGGCCTCGCGCGCTTTTTCCGCGGCGTCGACGACCGCCGCGGCGTCCTCGAATCCCTCGCCGTCGCTCAGCAGCACCACGGCTTTGTCCGCGGGTGACTTGCTGAGCGACAGGAGCGCGGTGGCCTGCCGCAGCGGCGGCGCCAGCGAGCTCCCCGCCTGCCCGACGACGCTCGGGTCGAGGTTGTCGAGAAAGAGATCGAGACCGCCGTCGTCGATCGTGAGCGGAGTCAGCACGTAGCTGCGTCCCGCGAAAGCGATCAAAGCGACGCGGTTGCCGCGCCCGCTCGCCCGCAAGCGGCGGACTTCCCGCTTCATCGCCTCGAGCCTGCTCGGCGCTTCGTCGGTGGCGAGCATGGAGGCCGAGGCGTCGAGCGCGAACACGAGATCGATCCCGCTCTGCCGCACGACCGTGCGCTCGAATCCCCAGCGGGGTCCGGCGAACGCGAGCCCCGCGAGCAGCACCGCGACGGTGCATATGACGATGCGGAGCCGTGACTGCCGGAGCAGCGCGCCGGGGGCGAGCCGCTCGATCATCTCCGGAGTTCCGAGCCGGGCGAGCCGCGCGTCGCGCCGCTTGCGAGCGTGAATCAGCAACCACGCGGTGAGCGCGGTGACGACAGCTGCGAGGGCGAGCGCCCACTGATACTGGAAAAGGACGGGCATCATGGGATCGGCGCCCTCCGGGCCAGCAGCGCGAGCTCGCCGAGCAGCACGAGCAGGCCCAGCCCCAGCGGCATGCGGAACAGCTCGCTGTAGCGCACGTACGACCGCGACTGGACCGTGGTGCGCTCGAGCAGGTCGATCTGCTCGTATATGCGCCGCAGCGCGGCGGCGTCGCGCGCGCGGAAATAGCGGCCACCCGTCATCCGCGCGATTTCACTCAGCAGCACCTCGTCGATGCGCACGGGCTGCAGCTCGTAGCGCAGGCCCGCGGGTCCGCGTCCCACGGGAACCGGCGCCAGGCCGACGGTGCCGACGCCGATCGTGTAGATCTTGATGCCGTACACGCTCGCCGCGCGCGCCGCGGTGCGCGGGTCGATGCTCCCGCGATTGTTGACGCCGTCGGTCATCACGATCATCACGCGCGAGCGGCCAGGCGCGTCGCGCAGCCGGTTCGCCGCGGTCGCGATGCCGAGCCCGATTGCCGTACCGTCCTCCAATTGCCCGGCCTGCAGGTTGTCGACTGCCTGCATGAGAATGGGATAGTCGGTGGTCAACGGCACCTGCGTGAGCGCTTCCCCGGCGAACGCCACCAGCGCTATGCGGTCGGACTCGCGCGCGGAGATGAACTCCTTGAGCCGCGCCTTCGCGACGGCCAGCCGGTTGCGCGGCCGGAAGTCCTCGGCCAGCATCGAGCTGGAGAGATCCACCGCGAGCGCGATGTTGATTCCCTCGCTGGTGACGTTCTCCACGCGCGCGGTGGAGCGCGGCCGCGCGAGCGCGAGGACGAGCGCGGCGAGCGCGACGTTCCGCAGGATGAACATCGTCCGCGTGATCCGCTCGCCGGTGCGCGGCCCCTGCGCGAGCACGCCCGTCCGGGAGAACGCGATCGCCGCCGGGCGGCGGCGGCGCCGCAGGATCCACCAGAGCGGGAGGAACAGGAGGAGCGCGAGCGCCCACGGCGTGTAGAGCTGGAGGGAGTCGAAGGTCATGCGGCCTTCCGCTTGTCCTGCTCCATGAACCTGCCCTCGACGCACTCGACGACGGCGCGAGCGTCCGCGCCCAGCTCGCGCGCCTTCGCCGCGTCCACGCGCCACGCGGCGAACTTGGCCAGATCGGCCTGGTGCAGCAGTTCCGCCAGTCCCGCACTCCACTCCGGATCGAGCGCGCCGCTCGCGCGCGCGGCCGCCACCAGCTCGGTGCTGGTGTGCGACGCGCGGACTCCGTTGACGCGCGCCGCGAGATAATTCCGCAGCACATCCACCATCAGCGCGACGTGCAGCGCGCCCTCGTCCCTGTCGGGCAGCCCGAGCTTCTCGATCCGGAAGAACTCGCGCTGCGCGAGCGCGGCCGGATGGATCGGCCGGTTCTTCCAGCGCTTGTACACGCGCCAGAGCCACCACGCCAGCACCGCTCCCAGCAGGATCCCCAGCGCGAGCAGCAGCCACTTGAGCCACCACGGATAGGCGAACGGGAGCACGTCCCGCGCCGGCTTCGGCACGTGCAGAGTGGTGTCGGCCGGGAGCACGCTCCGCACGAAGACGGTGTAGGAAGCGAGCGGTATCCTGCGCTCAGCGATGCCGGAGCGAACGATGATGTCGCCGAGCCCGAGCGGCTGGGCCTCGATGTCCCAGGCAGCCATGCGGTACCCGGCCACCTGCTCCATCTCGCCGGGCGAGCCCGCGGCGGCGGGCAGGAGCCGCGGCTCGGCGACGGCCGCGTCGGCGGCAAGATCGACATTGGCCGCGGAATCGGTACTCACGGGGAACTCGACCGTGGAGCCGGCCGGCGCGCGAACCCGGACGATGACCGTGAAGCGCTCGCCCACGGTGACGGTGTCGGGATCGATCTGCACGCTGATCCGGATGGGAACCGTGACCGGCGCGACCGGCTGCGCCGCGCCCGCCTGGAGCAGCAGCACCGCCGCGAGCGCGATCACCGGCGGCGGGCCCTCGTCTCGCGCGTGCGGAAGAACTTGATCAGCGGATGCACGACGTTGTCGGGCGTGGCGATGGCGATCTCGTCGATCGACAGCCGCCGGAGCAGATGCTTGCGCTCCTCCCGCTCGGCGGACACGGCCGTCGCGTACGCGGTGCGGACCCCGCCCGAGGAAGTGTCGATGCTCAACGTCTCGCCCGTCTCCGGATCCATGAAGCGCGCGAGCCCGACGTCGGGGAGATCGCGCTCGCCGGGATCCTCGATCGTGACCGCGACGACGTCGTGCCGCTGCGCCAGCAGCTTGAGCGGGTGCTCGATGCCGGGCGCCAGGAAATCGGAGACCACGAAGATGATCGACTTCTGCGTGAGCATGCGCGAGACGTACTCGAGCGTGCCGGAGATGTCGGTGCCGGTGCCCTCGGGCTCGAACGCCAGCAGGTCGCGGATGATGCGGAGCACGTGCCGCCGGCCCTTGCGCGGCGGGACGACGTGCTCGATGCGGTCGGTGAAGAGCACGATGCCGACGCGGTCGTTGTTCCGCACGGCGGACATGGCCAGCACCGCCGCGAGCTCGCTGGCGGCCTCGCTCTTGAAGCGCCGCACGGTTCCGAACTGCTCCGAGCCGGAGAGATCGACGGCGAGCATCACGGTCAGCTCGCGCTCCTCGATGTAGCGCTTGACGTACGGCCGGCCCATGCGCGCGGTGACGTTCCAGTCGATCGAGCGCACCTCGTCGCCGGGCTGGTACTCGCGTACCTCGGAGAACTCCATCCCCTGCCCCTTGAACACGGAGCGGTATTCGCCGACGAACAACGAGTTGACGAGCCCGCGCGTGCGGAGCTCGAGCAGCTTGACTTGCCGGAGGATTTCTTTGGATGGAGTTGTGGGTGAGGCGGGCGATGCGAGGGGTGCTTCGGCCGCTACGCGGCGGAACATCAGGGCGCTCGGATCGCTTCCAACACGCGCGCGACGATTGCGTCGCTCGTTACCTCCTCGGCCTCGGCCTCATATGTCGTCAGCACACGGTGACGAAGCACATCGGGAGCAATGGCCTTTACGTCGTCCGGAGTCACGAAGGAACGGCCGTGCAGGAACGCGTGCGCGCGGGAGGCCTGCGCGAGCGAGAGAGTGGCGCGCGGGCTCGCGCCGAACTCGATCAGCGGGGCGAGCTGCGCCAGTCCCGCCTCCGCCGGATACCGCGTGGCGTGGACGATGTCCACGATGTAGTCCACGATCCGCGCGTCCATGTACAGCTCCGCGATCCGCTTGCGGGCCGCGAGGATCTGCTGCGGCGTGGCGACGTGCCCCACCGGGATCGGCTCGCCGCCCGCCATTCTGCGCAGGATCAGCTTCTCCTCTTCGCGCGAGGGATAGCCGATGTGCAGCTTGAGCATGAAGCGGTCCACCTGCGCCTCCGGCAGCGGATACGTGCCTTCCTGCTCGATCGGGTTCTGCGTCGCGAGCACGAGGAACGGCTCCTCGAGGATGTAGGTCGTGCCGCCGATCGTGACCTGCTTCTCCTGCATCGCCTCGAGTAGCGCGGCTTGCACCTTCGCCGGCGCGCGGTTGATCTCGTCGGCGAGGATGATGTTCGCGAAGATCGGCCCCTGCTTCACCGAGAACTGGCCGTTCGACTGGTCGTACACCTGCGTCCCGATGACGTCCGCCGGCAGGAGGTCGGGGGTGAACTGGATCCGCTGGAAGTGCGTGTTGATCGTCTCCGCGAGCGTCCGCACGGTCAGCGTCTTGGCGAGACCGGGGACGCCTTCCAGCAGCACGTGTCCGCCGGTGAGCAGGCTGATCATGAGCCGCTCGACCATGTAGCTCTGGCCGACCACCCGTTTGCCGACCTCGGCTATGACGTTCTGGATCATCGCCGTGTCGCCCGCGGGCGGCGCGGTGTCCTGGGAGCGGGCCCCTACCGGCGGTGCGCTAGTGCTCACGTGTTTCCCCTGGTGAACGTGGTGTTACCCCCGCGGCTGTGCAGGAATAGCGCCGTTATCTTGCCAGCGCCTGGATGATATCGCGCTCCTTCGAGGTAAGCTCCCGCGTCTTACCCAGGGGCAGCCGGCCGAGTTTCACGGGACCGAAGCGGGTCCGCACCAGCCGCTCCACGGCGAGGTCGAGCGCGGCGCACAGCCGGCGGACTTCCCGCGTGCGGCCTTCCGCGATGGTGACCTCGAACTCCCACAGCCGGTTGCCGAGCGGCCGCGCGGCCACGTCGATCGGCTTGACGACGCCGTCCTCGAGCTCGACCCCCCGCCGCGCGGCACGAAGCGCTTCGGCGGCGTTGCCGCGGACGGTAGCGACGTACGTGCGCTCCACCTCGTTGCTCGGGTGCGTGAGCGCGTTCGCCGCCTCGCCGTCGGTGGTGAGCAGCAGGATCCCCTCGGTCATGTAGTCGAGCCGGCCGACGTAGGTGAGCCCGGGCACGTCCGGCACGAGCTCGAAGACGGTGCTGCGCCCCTGTGGGTCGCTGCGCGTAGTCATCACGCCCGCGGGCTTGTTGAGGACGATCCACTTGTTCTGTACCGCCGCGCCGATCGGCTTGCCGTCTACCGTGATGACGTCGCGGCCCGGCTCGACGTCCTGCCCGACCGACGGCAGGACACCGTTCACGAGCACGCGGCCGGAGGCGATGAGCTCGTCGGCGCCGCGGCGGGAAGCTACTCCGGAACGGGCCAGCGCCCGATTAATTCTCACTGAAGCGAGCAGCTAGCTGCTAGCTGCAGGTCTGAGCGCCACGGCCAGCTCATCCGCCCGCGGCAGCTCGTCGAGATGGCGAATCGCCAGCTGCTCCAGAAACGCCGGCGTCGTGCCGTACATCAGCGGGCGTCCCATCCCTTCGGCGCGGCCGGTCACCTCGATCAAGCCGCGCTCGTGCAGCGACTTGAGGATCGCGCCGCAGTTCACCCCGCGGATTTCTTCTACTTCCGCTCTACCGATGGGCTGGCGGTACGCGATGATCGCGAGCGTCTCCAGGGCCGCCGCCGAGAGGCGCGCGGGACGGCTCGCCAGCTGCGCGCGCTCGATCGCATCGGTGTACTCGGCGCGCGTGAGGATCTGCCAGCCGCCGCCCGTCTCGATCAGCTCGACGCCGTGCCCAGCCTCGTCGTATTGCGTGCGCAGCTCGGTGAGCGCGCCCGCGACGTCGTCGTCGGACACGTCCGGATCGAGCTCCGCGAGACTCTCGCGCGAGATCGGGGCCGAGCTCGCGAACAGCGCGGCTTCAAGCAGCTTCGCTAGCGGACTCACCTTTGATCTCCACCTCTGTAAATGCGCGGTCCTGCCGCAGCTTCACCTCGCCGCGCTTCGCCATCTCCAACAGCGCCAGCAGGACCGAAAGAATCTCCCAGGGCTCCGACCCGGTGCTCACGAGGTCGCGCCAGCGGCAGCTGCGCCGGAGAGCGAGGATGTCGCGCACGACGGCGATCGCGCCTTCCACGTCCAGCGCGCGCGGGACCACGTCGTGAATCGTGGGCTTCTTCGCCAGCCGCAGCACCCGGTCCACCGCGGCGAACAGCTCGGGCAGCGAGAGCGACAGCGGAGCGGCGGCCGGCGCGGGCGAGCTGAACTGCTGCGGCATGTAGCCGCGCGCGAACTTCGCGCGGCGCTCTTCCGACAACCTGTCGAGCACGTCCACGACTTCGCGCACCTGCTGGTACTCGAGCAGCCGGCGCACCAGCTCGGCGCGCGGATCCTCCCAGCCTTCCTCGCCTTCGCGGCGCGGCAGGAGGAGCTGCGCCTTGATGCGGATCAGCCGGGCGGCCATCTCCAGATAGTCCGCCGCGTCGTCGAGCCCCAGCGTCCTGATGCGAATCAGGAACTGCTCGGCGATCCGCGCGACTGGGATGTCGTAGATGTCGATCTGCTCGTCACGGATCAGCGTGAGGAGCAGGTCCAGCGGACCGGAGAACTCTCCGATCTGCACCACGAAGGCGTTGTCGCCGCGGTCGGTTACGTGGTCCACGGGCCCGGCAGGATGAACGGCAGCAGCAGGCGCACCGCGGCGGTGTGCAGAAAGAAGATCGGCATGAAGAACCCGCGCATTATGCCGCCGCCGAGCGTGATCAGGAGCATCAGCGCGATCAATCCGTACCGCCCGAACTGCTCGTACCGCAGCGCCCAGGCGGGCGGAAGCAGGTACTTCGCGACGTGCGAGCCGTCGAGCGGGGGGATCGGAATCATGTTGAAGAACGCGAGCACCAGATTGATCAGGATGCCGTAGATCAGCATCAGCTGCAGGATCGACGCCGACGGCGCGAGCGCGGGGATCCCCCGCCCCGCGAGCCCGATCAGCGCCACCGCCACGACCGAGAGTACGGCGAGCACGAGGTTCGTCGCCACTCCCGCGACCGAGACGATGATGTCGCCCCGCTTGAAGTTGCGGTAGTTGCGCGGATTCACGGGTACCGGCTTGGCACCGCCGAACATGACCCCCGCCGTCATGAACGTCAGGATCGGCAGGATGATCGTCATGAACGGATCGATGTGCTTGAGGGGGTTCCAGGTGAGCCGACCGAGCTGGTAGGCCGTCGGGTCACCCTGCCTCAACGCCGCGTAGCCGTGGGCGTACTCGTGCGCGACCATCGAGAAGAGCAGAACGGGCGCGACGAGCAGAAAAGTCTGGATTTTATCCAATAGCGGGTTTGCGGGAAGCGCCGAAGGACGGTAGTTTCAACAACTTAGCCCTAGTAATGGAGATTCAGTAAGTGCCGAATATCGCGTCCGCCAAGAAGAACATGCGAAAGTCGAGAGCCGCCGAGGTGCGCAACCGCGCGCAGCGCTCGACGCTTCGCACTGCACTCAAGAAGGCCAAGTCCACCGAAGGATCCGCCGCGGACCGCGCTGCAGCGGTTCAGCTGGTCGATCGCGCCGCGCGCAAAGGTCTCATTCACAAGAATGCGGCCGCGCGCCACAAGAGCCGGCTGGCCAAAAAGAAGTGATTAGTGATTAGTGATTAGTCACTAGTAACTGCTTCACAGCGCAGCGAGCTCCCCGCCGCAGCTCTCGCAGTACCACTCCGTAGGATAGTTCATCGCGCCGCACTCGGCGCACTTGAGCGTCTTCTCGTTCTCGCGCCGCGGGTCGGGCTGCGCGGGCGCGAACGTGCTCGTCTTGGCGCGCTTGCCGTGCGAGTTCGCGCGTGACTCGGACCTCGCGTTCGCGGCTTGCGCCTCCGCCGGAGCGGGGGCTGGCGCGGGCGCGGCCGCGGCTGGCGCTCTGGTCGCCTCCGGCACGCGCGCGGGGAGCCCGTCGGCGGGCGCGAGCGATTCGATCGGCACCGTCGGCTTTTCCTGCTCCACCGCGGGACGGGACATGGCGGGCGTAGCGGCGCGGGATCGCGCGGGCGTCTTTCGACTGACCCTGGTCGCGTCCGCGGGCACCGGCGCCGGGCCGGGCGGAATCGGCGGCGGCTCGGCGGCCGGAGCCGGCGCGGCTGCCGCGGGCGTGAACGTCGGGACCGGCCCGGTGGGAGTCGGCTGCGCCGTCGGAGCCGCGGCGGCCGCTCGGGACGGAGCTTCTTCCCCGCTGGTCTGCTCGGCGATCAGCAGCAGCTGGTTCAGCTCGTCCGAGATCTTCCGCTTCTCGTCGACGAACCGCTTGAGCTCGACCTCGACCTCCCGCTTGCGCAGCTCCCATTGCTCGGGCGTGAACTCGCCGACCACCGCGCGCAGCTCCGCCTCGTGCAGCTCGTCCACGCGCGCGGTCTCCTCCTCCGTCGCCTGCTTGAGGCGGTCCTTGAGCGCGGCGACAGCGGACCGGATCTCGCTTGTCCGCTCGGTGAGCTGATCGCGCACAGTGGCGAGGCGCTGCTCGTAGTCCGCGTGCACGCGCTCGTACACGTGCCCCGGGGTTGCGTCGCGCTTCGACTCGAGCGTGGCGAGCCACTGCTCGTACCGCTTGCGCTCCTCCAGAAGCTGCTGCAGCGCGTCGTGAGAACGACCGGACTTGGCCACCGTCACCTCGTCGTGTTCGGCATCGTGTAGACGATCTCTCCATCAACGATAGTAAAGATCGCGCGGCCGCGAAGCTTCTCGCCGGCGTACGGCGTGTTGCGCCCCTTCGAGAGGAACGCAGCCGGATCCACCGTCCATTCGGCGCGCGGGTCGAATACCGTCACGTCGGCGACGGCGCCGCGCTCGAGCGTCCCGCCGGGAAGGTGGAACACGCGCGCCGGCGCGCACGACATGCGCTCGACGAGCCGCGCGAAATCCAGCACTCCGCCCGTCACCAGCTTGGTGTGCACGACGGCGAGCGCGGTCTCCAGCCCGACGATGCCGTTCGGCGCGTTGGCGAACTCCTGCTCCTTCTCGTCGTAGTGGTGCGGCGCGTGGTCCGTGGCGATGAGGTCTATCGTGCCGTCCGCCACCGCCTCGCGCAACGCGGCCACGTCCGCGGCGGTGCGCAGCGGCGGGTTCATCTTGGCGTTGGTGTCGTATGCGCCGACCCGCTCCTCGGTGAGCGTGAGGTGATGCGGACACACCTCCGCGGTCACGTTGATCCCGCGCTCCTTTCCCCAGCGGATCAGCTCGACCGACCCAACGGTGCTCATGTGCGCGAGGTGGACGTGCCCCTTCGTGCGCCGCGCCAGCAGGATGTCGCGGATGACCATGATCTCCTCGGCCTCCGAGGGAATCCCCTTGAGGCCGAGCCGCGCGCTGACGATCCCCTCGTTCATCGCGCCGCCGTGCGAGAGCGTCGGCTCCTCGCAGTGGTCGATGACGGGGATGTTGAACGTCCGCGCGTATTCCAGCGCGGTGCGCATGAGCTGCGCGCTGACGACGGGCCGCCCGTCGTCGCTCACCGCGACGGCGCCGGCGCCGATCATCTCACCGAACTCCGCGAGCGCCTCGCCGCGCTGGCCGAGCGAGATCGCGCCGATGGGATGCACGCGCGCGGCCTTCGCGCGCTGCGCCTGCCGGATGATGAA
>JANLGX010000199.1 GCA_024654005.1 Gemmatimonadaceae bacterium
GTCGATCAGCTCAACGGCTTCGCGTCCGAGGTGACTCGCGTCGCGAAGGAAGTCGGAACGGAGGGAATCCTCGGCGGCCAGGCGGAAGTCCCGGGAGTCGGAGGAACGTGGAAGGACCTGACCGACAACGTGAACACGCTCGCCGGCAATCTGACGAGCCAGGTGCGCAACATCGCCGACGTGACCACGGCCGTGGCCCGCGGCGACCTGTCGCGCAAGATCACGGTCGAGGCGCGCGGCGAGACGCTCGAGCTGAAGAACACGATCAACACGATGGTCGACCAGCTCTCCGCGTTCGCGGACGAAGTCACGCGGGTCGCGAAGGAAGTGGGCACCGAGGGAAATCTCGGCGGGCAGGCGGAAGTGCCGGGCGTGGCGGGAACGTGGAAGGACCTCACGGACAACGTGAACGCGATGGCGAACAACCTCACCGGCCAGATCCGCAACATCGCCGACGTCACGACCGCTGTCGCGAAGGGAGATCTCTCGCGCAAGATCACGGTGGACGTGCAGGGCGAGATCCTCGAGTTGAAGAACACCATCAACAACATGGTGGACTCGCTCCGGATCTTCGCGGGCGAGGTGACGCGCGTGGCGCGCGAGGTGGGCACGGAAGGACGGCTCGGCGGGCAGGCGGAAGTGCCCGACGTCGCCGGCACGTGGAAGGACCTGACGGACAACGTGAACTTCATGGCGTCGAACCTCACCGGCCAGGTCCGCAACATCGCCGACGTCACGACCGCGGTCGCGCGCGGCGACCTCTCACGCAAGATCACCGCGGAGGCGAAGGGCGAGATCCTCGAGCTGAAGAACACGATCAACACGATGGTGGACCAGCTCAGCGCGTTCGCGTCGGAGGTCACGCGCGTCGCGCGCGAGGTGGGTACGGAAGGGAAGCTGGGCGGCCAGGCGAACGTGCCGGGTGTGGCCGGCACGTGGAAGGACCTGACGGACAACGTCAACACGCTGGCCGGCAACCTCACGAGCCAGGTGCGCAACATCGCGGACGTGACGACGGCGGTCGCGAAGGGCGACCTGTCGCGCAAGATCACCGTCGAAGCCAGGGGCGAGACGCTCGAGCTCAAGGACACGATCAACACGATGGTCGATCAACTCTCGGCGTTCGCGTCGGAGGTGACGCGCGTCGCGAAGGAAGTAGGAACCGAGGGGAATCTGGGCGGGCAGGCCGAGGTACCGGGCGTCGCGGGAACGTGGAAGGACCTCACGGACAACGTGAACGCGATGGCCGGGAACCTCACCGGCCAGATCCGGAACATCGCGGACGTCACCACCGCCGTCGCGAAGGGCGACCTGTCCCGCAAGATCACGGTGGACGTGCAGGGCGAGATACTGGAGCTCAAGAACACCATCAACACGATGGTCGACCAGCTCTCGGCGTTCGCGTCGGAGGTCACGCGCGTCGCGAAGGAAGTCGGCACGGAGGGAATTCTCGGCGGACAGGCGGAGGTGCCGGGGGCGGCGGGCACGTGGCGCGCGCTCACGGACAACGTGAACGCGATGGCCAACAGCCTCACGCTGCAGGTGCGCGCGATCGCGGACGTCGCTACGGCGGTCACGCGCGGGGATCTCAGCCGCCAGATCACGGTCGAGGCGCAGGGCGAGCTCGACGAGCTCAAGAACAACCTCAACCAGATGATCGGCAACCTGAAGGAGACCACCGAGAAGAACACCGAGCAGGACTGGCTCAAGACCAACCTCGCGAAGTTCTCGCGGATGATGCAGGGGCAGAAGGACCTGGAGACGGTGTCGCGGCTCATCATGTCGGAGCTGACGCCCCTCGTGTCCGCGCACTACGGCGTGTTCTACCTCATGGACGACACGTCCGGCGCGCCGCTGTTGCGGCTCATCGCGAGCTACGCCTACAAGGAGCGGAAGAACGTCAGCAACGTCTTCCGGCTGGGCGAGGGCCTCGTGGGCCAGGCCGCGCTAGAGAAGAAGGCCATTCTCCTGACGAACGTGCCGGACGACTACGTGACGATCGTGTCCGGGCTCGGCGAAGCGCCGCCGCGGAACATCATCGTGCTGCCGATCCTGTTCGAGGGAGAGGTGAAGGCCGTGATCGAGCTGGCTTCGTTCCAGCCGTTCAGCCAGATCCACCAGCTCTTCCTCGATCAGCTCTCGGAGAGCGTCGGCGTCGTGATCAACATGATCAGCGCCAACATGCGCACCGCCGAGCTGCTGGAGCAGTCGCAGGGGCTGACGCACGAGCTGCAGAGTCAGTCGGAGGAGCTGAAGCGCCAGCAGGAGGAGCTCAAGAAGACCAACGCCGAGCTGGAGCAGCAGGCGAAGACGCTCCGTACCTCGGAAGAGCTGCTCAAGGATCAGCAGGAAGAGCTGCAGCAGGTCAACGAGGAGTTGGAGGAAAAGGCCTCGCTGCTCGTGGAGCAGAACCGGAAAGTGGAGCAGAAGAACGCGGAGGTCGAGGCGGCCAGGGTCTCGCTCGAGGAGAAGGCGGAGCAGCTGGCGCTGAGCTCGAAGTACAAGTCCGAGTTCACCGCGAACATGTCGCACGAGCTGCGCACGCCGCTCAACAGCCTGCTGATCCTCGCGCGGCTCCTGGCGGAGAACAAGGACGGCAACCTCACGCCCAAGCAGGTGGAGTTCGCGAACACCATCCTGTCCTCGGGCAACGACCTGCTCACGCTGATCAACGACGTGCTCGATCTGTCCAAGGTCGAGGCGGGGAAGATGGACATCAGCCCGACGGAGGTAGCGCTCACGGAGCTGTCGACGTTCGTGGAGCGCAGCTTCCGCCCGGTCGCGGAGCAGAAGAATCTTCTGCTGAACACGGAGATAAAGTCCGGCCTGCCCGCGGCGATCTACACCGACGGGCAGCGGCTGCAGCAGGTGCTCAAGAATCTGGTGGCGAACGCGATCAAGTTCACCGAGAAGGGCGCGGTGACGTTCACGATCCGCCCGGCCGAGGCGGGCCGCCGGTACCTGTCGCCGCAGCTGCAGGCGGCGAAGGAGATCGTGGCGTTCTCCGTGTCCGACACGGGCATCGGCATCCCGCGCGACAAGCAGCGGCTGATCTTCGAGGCCTTCCAGCAGGCCGACGGCACAACCAACAGGAAGTTCGGGGGGACCGGGCTCGGGCTGTCGATCAGCCGCGAGATCACCCGGCTTCTTGGCGGAGAGATCCGCGTCGAGAGCGAGATGGGCAAGGGGAGCACGCTCACGCTGTATCTGCCCGCGAAATACCATCCGGATCCTGACTCGGACATGGATGACGGCGGTTCCTCCGTGGAAGCTCCCATCCGGCGCGCATCTAGGCCCGCGAGCAGCCTCGCCTATCAGCAGCGCCCGGCGTTGGTCGGCGAGGAAGAGGGTGAGGCCGTACGGCAGGCCGGCGAGCCGCGGGAGGAGATCCCCGACGACCGCGACGACATCGCCCCGGGCGATCGCGTGGTGCTGGTCATCGAGAACGATCCGGCGTTCGCGAAGATTCTCCTGGGGATCGCGCGCGAGCGCGGCTTCAAGGGGGTGGTGGCCCTGGACGGCGACGCGGGTCTGGAAGCGGCCAGCGATTACCGCCCGGACGCCATTACGCTCGACATCGATCTGCCGGGCGGGACGTACGGCTGGGGCGTGCTCGACCGGCTGAAGCACAATCCGGAGACGCGGCACATCCCGGTGCACATCATCTCGGGCGTCGAGCGCAGGCAGCAGGGATTGAAGGCGGGAGCGCTGGCCTATCTCGAGAAGCCGGTCAGCAAGGAATCGCTCGACGAGGCCTTCGGTCGCATCGCGACGTTCATCGACGAGCGGGAGAAGTCGCTGCTGATCGTCGAGGACGACGAGACGCAGCGCAACAGCATGGTGGAGCTGATCGGAGACGAGGACGTCAACATCGTCGCCGTGGGCAGCGCCGAGGCGGCGCTCGAGGCGCTGGCGAAGCAGAAATTCGACTGCATGGTCGTGGACCTGGGACTGCGCGACATGAGCGGCTTCGACCTGCTCGAGCGCGTGAAGCAGGACCCCGGAATGCAGGACATGCCCATCATCATCTACACCGGCAAGGAGCTGACTCCCGCCGAGGACACGCGGCTGCGGAAGTACGCCGAGACGATCATCGTGAAGGACGTGAAATCGCCGGAGCGGCTGCTGGACGAGACCGCGCTGTTCCTCCACCGGGTGGAGGCCAAGCTCCCGGAGCAGAAACGGGTGATGCTCGAGCGGCTGCACAACTCCGACGCGCTGATGGCGGGCAAGCGCGTGCTCGTCGTGGACGACGACGTGCGCAACATCTTCTCCCTCACCAGCGTGCTCGAGGCGCGCGGGATGGAAGTGCGCTTCGCCGAGAACGGCAAGGACGCGATCGCGTCGCTGGAGCAGGACCCGAGTGTCGACCTCGTGCTCATGGACGTCATGATGCCGGAGATGGACGGCTACGAGACCATGTCCGCGATCCGGGAGAAGGAGGAGTTCAGGACGCTGCCCATCATCGCGCTCACCGCGAAGGCGATGAAGGGTGACAGGGAGAAGTGCATCGCGGCCGGCGCCTCGGATTACATCACGAAGCCGGTGGACACGGAGCAACTACTTTCACTGATGCGGGTGTGGCTGTATCGCTGACGCCGCGGGACGGCATCGAGTCCCCGGGAGCGTCGCTCGGACGGACCGAGCTGGAGAAGCTGGAGATCGAGCTGCTCCTGGAGGGCATATTCCGCCATTACGGCTTCGATTTCCGGTCGTACGCATACTCCTCGCTGCGGCGCCGCCTGTGGAAGCGGATCGAAGCCGAAGGGCTCGAGTCGGTGAGCGCGCTGCAGAACGCCGTGCTGCACGACCCGCCGGTCATGGAGCGGCTGCTGCGCGACCTGTCCGTCAACGTCACGGCGATGTTCCGCGATCCGAGTTTCTACGTCGCGTTCCGGAACCAGGTCGTTCCGCTGCTGCGCACGTATCCGTTCATCCGCATCTGGCATGCCGGCTGCTCGACCGGAGAGGAAGTCTTCTCGATGGCCATCCTCCTCACCGAGGAGGGGTTGTACGATCGCTGCCGCATCTACGCGACGGACATCAACGACATAGTTCTGCGCCAGGCGAAGCAGCGGATCTTCCCGCTGGAGCGCATGCAGGAGTACACCGACAACTACATCAAGGCCGGCGGGAAGCGGTCGTTCTCCGAGTACTACACGGCGATGTACGAGGGCGCGCTCTTCTCTCCGGCGCTGCTGAAGAACGCGGTCTTCTCGCAGCACAACCTCGTGACCGACGGATCGTTCGCGGAATTCAACGTCATTCTCTGCCGCAACGTCCTGATCTACTTCGACAAGTCGCTGCAGGGAAAGGTGCACGGGCTCTTCTACGACAGCCTCTCCACCTTCGGAATGCTGTGCCTCGGCTCGAAGGAATCGCTAAAGTTCTCCCGGTTCGAGCACTGTTACGAGGAGCTGAACCGGCGCGAGAAGATCTATCGGAAGGTGCTGTAGCATGTTCTTCGATCTGATCGTGGTGGGGGCATCATGGGGCGGGCTCGACGCCCTGACCGTGCTGGTGCGCGGGCTGCCGCCGGACTTCGCCGTGCCGCTCGTGATCGTCCAGCATCGCGGCGCCGATGCGGAGAGCCTGCTCAGCGGCCTGCTGCAGCAGTGGACCGCCGGGAAAATGCTCGAGCCCGAGGACAAGGATCCGATCGAGCCGGGACACATCTACGTCGCGCCGGCGAACTATCACCTGCTCGTGGAGACCGGGCATCTCTCGCTCACCACCGAGGCGCCGGTCCGGTACAGCCGGCCTTCGATCGACGTGCTGTTCGGATCCGCCGCGCACGCTTACGGCGAGCGCCTGATCGGCGTCGTGCTGACCGGAGCCAACGAGGACGGCTCGCGCGGACTCCAATGCGTGGCCGAATACGGCGGCTATTGCGTGGTGCAGGACCCGGCGACCGCGGTGGCCCCGACCATGCCGGCGGCGGCGCTGCGGCGGGTGCCGCACGCCGCGGTGCTTCCCCTGTCCGGCATCGCCGCCCACGTCGTGGACGTCGCGAAAAACGGACCGCCGGCCGAATTCACGAGAGCGACCGCGTGAGCGATTCCGCCGGCAAGGTCAACATCCTCATCGTGGACGACCGCCCCGAGAATCTTCTGGCCCTCGAAGCGATCCTCGAGCCGCTGAACGAGAACCTGGTGCGCGCGAATTCCGGCGAGGAAGCGCTGCGCGAGCTGCTGCTGCGCGACTTCGCGGTGATCCTCCTCGACGTCCAGATGCCGGGGATGAACGGCCTCGAGACAGCGCAGTACATCAAGGCCCGCGAGCGATCGAAGTCGATCCCGATCCTCTTCCTGACGGCGATCAACAAGGAAGAATCGTACGTCTTCAAGGCGTACGAGGTCGGCGCGGTGGACTACCTGTTCAAGCCATTCGACCCCGAGATCCTCCGCTCCAAGGTGGCGGTGTTCGTCGACCTCTGGCGCAAGCAGGAGCAGATCAAGAAGCAGGAGGAGCGGATCCGGCAATCGGAGAAGCGGGAGCTCGAGCTGCAGCACCGCACGACTCTGCTGGAAACCGAAGCGCGGTCGGCCGAGGAGCTCGCGACCGTGAACGACGAGCTGCAGCGGCGGCAGTACGAGCTGGAGCGCGCGATCACGGCGCGCAGCCGGTTCTACGCGTCCATGAGCCACGAGCTGCGCACGCCGATCAACGCGGTGCTCGGCTACAGCACGCTGATGCTGGACGGCATCTACGGGTCGCTGAACGAGAAGCAGCGCGAAGGGCTGGAGCGCACGCATCGCGCCGCCAAGCACCTGCTCGAGCTGGTGAACGACGTGCTCGATCTCTCCAAGATCGAGGCGGGAAAGATCGAGCTCGCCATGCAACCGGTGCAGTTCCCCAGCCTGGTAGAGGACTTATTCGTCACGGTCGCGCCCTTCGCGGCGGAGAACAAGACGGAGCTCGATCTCAGCATGGACGGTCCGCCGGTCACCATCGTGTCGGATCCCCGGCGGATCCGGCAGGTCATGCTGAATCTCGTGTCGAACGCGATCAAGTTTGGCGGCGGAAACCCGGTGCGGGTCGTGTGCCGTGGCACTCCGGACGGCGGCGTGCAGATCGAAGTCATAGACTGCGGAGCGGGAATTCCGGACGCGGACATGACGCGGATCTTCGACGAGTTCGTGCAGCTCGGGCAATCGGCGCAGCCGGGCACGGGGCTCGGACTCCCGATCTCGCGCCGGCTCGTCGAGCTGCTCGGCGGCAAGCTGGAGCTGGAATCCGAGGTCGGCAAAGGAAGCTGCTTTCGCGTGACGCTCCCGCCGGGGGTCGCTGTCAGCGAGAACGGCGTTGAGCCGGAAATGGTGGAAACCCGCAGCCAATCGGCCGCCTGACACGCGATCGGCGTCTGCAAACGCCGGTGCCGCGGGAATAGATTTCGTCATGCCTCTTCCCATGGCGGGCGTGTTCAACGACGGGCTCATCGCCGAGCAGTGGGAGCGCTTTCAGCGCGATCCCGCGTCGGTCGACGAGAGCTGGCGGCAATACTTCCGCTTCGCGCAGTCGCTCGCGGGAACGGGCGAAGCCGGCGTCGGCGCGGCCGACGCGTCGCTGCTGCGGAAGGTCGCGGGCGCCGCCGGACTCGTGGCCGCGATCCGCGCGTTCGGCCACCTCGCGTTCCAGCGCGACCCTCTCGGCGGCCAGCCCACGGGGACGCCCGAGCTCACGCCGGAATTCCACGGCATCGTGGAAGAGGACCTCGCGTCGGTGCCCGGCTCGGCGCTCGGATTTCCACAAGCCACGGCCGCCGATGTGATCGCGCACCTCCGCCAGCTGTACAGCGGATCCATGGGGCTCGAGTTCGAGCACCTCGGTCGCGCGACAGAGCGCGAGTGGCTGCGGAACGCGGTCGAATCCGGTTCGCTGAACGAGCCGCTCGTGGCGGAGGAGAAGATCGCGCTGCTCCGGCGGCTCACCGAAGTCGAGGGCCTGGAGCGCTTCATCGGGCGCGCGTATCAGGGATACAAGCGGTTCTCCATCGAGGGAACCGACGCGCTGGTGCCGATGCTGGACGAGGTCATCCGCCGGTCCGAGGACGCCGGCGCGCGCGAGATCGCGATGTCCATGGCGCACCGCGGCCGGATCAACGTCCTCGCGCACATACTCGGCAAGCCGTACACGGCGATCTTCGCCGAATTCGAGGGGAAGCACGCGGCGACGAACAGCCCGGACGGAACCGGCGACGTCAAATACCATCTCGGTGCGCGCGGCGAGTATCCGCTCTCGGAAGACCAGGCCGCGGCCGTCACGCTGGTGCCGAACCCGAGCCATCTCGAGTTCGTCAACCCGGTGCTGGCCGGCGTCGCGCGCGCGTTGCAGCGCGTGCCGGAGGAGCCGGGCCGGCACGACGAATCGAAGATCGTGCCGATCTGCATCCACGGCGACGCCGCGTTTCCCGGCGAGGGCGTGGTGGCGGAGACGCTCAATCTCTCGCGGCTCCGCGGCTACCGCGTGGGCGGGACGATTCACATCATCGTCAACAACCAGATCGGCTTCACGACCGACGCGAAGGACGGACGCTCCACGCGCTACGCCGGGGATCTCGCCAAGGGGTTCGAGATTCCGATCGTGCACGTCAACGCCGACGACGCGAACTCCTGCGTCAGGGTGGCGCAGCTCGCCGTCGCTTTCCGGACCAAGTTTGCGAAGGACTTCCTGATCAATCTCGTGGGTTACCGGCGGTACGGGCACAACGAGACCGACGAGCCCTCGTTCACGCAGCCCGTGATGTACGCGCGGATCAAGTCGCATCCCACGGCGCGGCAGGTCTGGGCGTCGCTGCTAGTGGCGGAGGGTCTGGTGACCGAGGAGCAGGTCGCGGCGATCGAAGCGGAGGTGAACGCGAAGTTCGAGGCGGCGCACGCCGAGGCGCAGGCCGACGAGGATCCGGCGGAGCAGACGAAGCTGGATCCGACCGGCGGCGCGGCGGTCGCGACCGCCGTGCGCGCGGACAGGCTCGTCGCGTTGAACGAGCGGCTGCTGACCTGGCCTAAGGAGATGAAGGTGAATCCGCGGCTGGCGAAGAATCTCGCGCGCCGGCGGGACGCGCTGGGTGATGCCGGCGGGATCGACTGGGGGCACGCCGAAGCGCTCGCCTTCGCGTCGATAGTGACCGACGGCGTGTCGGTGAGATTCACCGGCCAGGACGTGGAGCGCGGTACGTTCTCGCACCGGCAGGCGGTGCTGCACGACGCGGAGACCAACGAGACGTACGTGCCGCTGAAGAACCTCCCTGACGCGAAGGGCGCGTTCCAGATCTACAACAGCCCGCTGTCGGAGACGGCCGTGCTCGGCTTCGAGTACGGCTTCAGCACCGCGGCGCCGGATGCGCTGGTGCTGTGGGAGGCGCAGTTCGGTGATTTCGTGAACGTGGCGCAGCCGGTGATCGACCAGTTCATCGCGTCCGATCACGCGAAGTGGGGGCAGGATTCGAGCGTTGTGCTGCTGCTGCCGCACGGTTACGAGGGGCAGGGTCCGGAGCACTCGAGCGCGCGGCTGGAGCGGTTCCTTCAGCTCTGCGCCGAGGGGAACATGCGCGTCGCGTACCCGTCCACGCCCGCGCAGTACTTCCACATCCTGCGGCGGCAGGCGCATCAGAAGCAGCGGCGGCCGCTGATCCTGATGCAGCCCAAGAGCCTGCTGCGCATGCCCGAGGCGGCGTCGCGACTCGCGGATCTCTCCGATGGCGTGTTCCAATGCGTGCTCGACGATCCGAATCGGGTCGAGGGGCGCGAGCAGGTGAAGCGCGTCGTATTCTGCACCGGCAAGATCTATTACGACCTGCTCGCCGGCGGGGCGCCGCCGGAGATCGCGGTCGTGCGCGTCGAGGAGCTGTATCCGTGGCCGCACGAGGATCTGACGCACGTGGTGGACGCGTATCCCAACGTCGCGGAAGTGGTGTGGGCGCAGGAAGAGCCGAAGAACATGGGAGCGTGGACGTACGTCGCTCCGCTGCTCCGCGTATCTACGGGCGACGCGTTGATTACGCGGTACATCGGCCGGCCGGAGCGCGCGAGCCCGTCGGAAGGCTACGCCGCGTCGCACACCGCTGAGCAGAAGCGCATCGTCACGTCGGTGCTGTCGCTCGCGCAGCCGGCGCGCGGTCGCAGGAGTGTCTTAGCATCTTCGTGAGCCGCCGGCTCGGCATCGCGGTCCTCGCGCTGGCTTTGTCGGCGCCGTCGCTGCGCGCGCAGGACCACGGCGCCGCGGCCCTGGCGCGGGCCGTCGCGCTGCTCGGACCGGAGACGCCGCGCGTGCTGTACATCGCCGCGCACCCGGACGACGAGGACGTGCGGCTCATCACCTGGCTGTCGCGCAGCGGACGCGCCGAAGTCGCGTACCTCTCGCTCACGCGCGGCGACGGCGGGCAGAACCTCATAGGCAACGAGCTCGGCGAAGCGCTCGGGGTGCTGCGCACGCAGGAGCTGCTCGCCGCGCGCCGCGTTGACGGCGCCAGGCAGTACTTCACCCGCGCGTACGACTTCGGCTACTCGAAGAGCGCGGAAGAGACTTACACGCACTGGCCGCGGGACTCGCTGCTCAACGACGTGGTCAGGGTAGTGCGCGCGTTCCGTCCGCACGTGATCGTCGCGACCTTCTCCGGCACGCCGCGCGACGCGCACGGCCAGCACCAGGTGTCGGGGCAGCTCGCGCGGGACGCGTACGATCTCGCGGGCGACGCCGCGCGCTTTCCTGTCGCCGAGTACGGCGAGCCGTGGACTCCGCTCAAGCTGTACCGCAACGCCGGGTTCTATCCCGACGGACCGCACGTGCTGATGAACGTCGGCGAGTACGATCCGCTGAGCGGGATGTCGTACGACCAGATCGCGAGCGTGAGCCGCTCGCACCACAAGTCGCAGGGGCTCCGTGGCAACTACCGCCTGGGCGAAGTGACGAGCAGATACTTCCGGGAAGCTTCGCGCCTGACTCCCGAGATTCCGCGCGAGCAGGAGCGGTCGGTGCTCGACGGTCTGCCGGGCGTCGTCCGGAACGGCTCCAGCGGGAGCGGCGATCGTCCCGGCGCGGCGGCGGTCGACGTCCGCGTGTCGGCTTCCGCCATACCGTATATCGCGCTGCACGCGCCACGCAACGCCGACGAGCGTGCGCGGTACGAGCGCGCGGCGATCGCGGCCACGGGTCTCGCGTTCGAGGCGCTCGCTCCGCGGTCGTACGTCGCACTCGGCGACAGCATCGTGCTCGATTACGCGCTGCACAACCGCGGCACGATTCCGGTGACGATCGACTCCGCGGCTGGCGCGTTCCCGCCGGAGACGATCGCGCCCGGCAAGTCGGTGCGCTGGAAGGGCACGCTTCGTCCCGCGCGCAAGCTCGAGCCCTGGTGGCTGAAGCAGCCGCGCGTCGGCGACATGTTCGCCGCTCCGCCTCCGGCCGCGTCGGACGACCAGATCGCCCAGGCCGACTGGCCCCGCGTGAGGGTGCGCGTCGAGGGTCTGCCGCAGCCCGTAGCGCTGAACGCGCACCCGGTGTACCGGCTAAGCGAAGGCTTCTACGGCGACTTGTACTCTCCGCTGGTGGCCGCGCCGGGCATCACGGTGACGCCGTCTCCGGAGCAGTCCTTCGCGCGCGCGGGCTCCCGCTTCGAGCGCGACGTGTACGTCAGCGTGCGATCGAGCTTCGACTCCGAGCGGAGCGTGTCGGTCAAGCTCGATCTTCCCGCGGGACTGTCGGCCTCGCCCGCGGTCGCCCAATTGACGCTGCCGTCCGGCGCGACACGCACGGTTGTCTTTCGGATCACCGGCACCGCGCCGCCGGGCGAGCACCGCCTGCCGCTGCGCGCGGAGTCGGAGGGCGAGGTGTTCGGTGAGGCCGTGAGAAGCATCGACTATCCGCACATCTCGCTGCAGCAGATGTACGAGCCGGCGGAGATCAGACTGCATGCGGTGCCGGTCGAAGTTCCGGCTGGTCTCTCGGTCGGCTACATCGCTGGTCGGGCCGACGCGGGGCCGCAGGTGCTGCGCGAGCTGGGCGTGCCGGTGACTCTCATCGAGCCAGCGGAGATTCCGCGGCTCGATCTCGCGCGCTTTCCAGTAATCGTGATCGGACCCCGCATGTACGAAGCGAGCGCGGATCTCCTCGAGCACAACGGCCGGCTGCTGGAGTACGCCAGCAACGGCGGGCGTCTCGTAGTGCAATTCGGGCAGTACATGATGAGCGGCGCGGGGATCCTGCCGTATCGCATCACGATCTCGCGCCCTCCCGATCGCGTCACGGACGAGAATGCGCCCGTCACCATCACCGATCCGGCCGCGCGCGAGCTGACCTATCCGAATCGCATAGCGCTCGTGGACTTTGAGGGGTGGGTGCAGGAGCGCGCGACGTTCATGCCGGACGAGTTCGACCCACGCTATCGCACGATGCTGGCGATGAACGATCCCGGCGAGCAGCCGGTGCACTCATCCATTCTCGTGGCGCCGGTGGGACGCGGAACCTACGTGTACGTCACGCTCGCGCTGTTCCGCCAGCTCGAGGACGGCGTGCCGGGCGCGGTGCGCCTGTTCGTGAATCTGTTGGCGCCATGAGGGGAGCTATTGGCTGTTGGCTATTGGCTCTTGGCTACCTCGGCGCGTGCGCCGGCGACGGCCGCACTGTGCTCACAGTGTATTCGCCGCACGGTAAGGACCTGCTCGGCTACCTGGAGACGGAGTTCGAGAAAGCGAATCCGTCGGTGGACGTGCAGTGGGTGGACATGGGGTCGCAGGAAGTGCTCGACCGCATCCGGGCCGAGGGCGCGAATCCACAGGCGGACGTGTGGTTCGGCGCGCCGGCGGAGGCGTTCGACCGCGCAGCGCGGGAAAATCTGCTGGAGCCGTATACACCGACCTGGGCCGCCGCCGTGGACGGCGAAGCTCGGCATCCGCAGCATCTCTGGTACGGCACGTATCTCACCCCCGAGGTGATCGGCTACAACAGCGAGGCGTTGAGCGCCGCCGACGCGCCGCAGGACTGGGACGACGTGGTCGATCCGAAGT
>JANLGX010000201.1 GCA_024654005.1 Gemmatimonadaceae bacterium
TGTTGACGCCGATGGCCTCGCGGAGCGTAGAGTCCTCCTCGCTCTTGGTGACCATGACGACGGGAAGATTGGGCGCCAGCTCACGGACCTCGCGGTACACCTCGAGACCCCGCTTGCCGGGCATCTGCTCGTCGAGGAGCAGGATGTCGAAGGGCCGGCGCCGAAGGAGCTCCACCGCGTCGTCCGCGTTGCTGGCCCACTCGACGTCGTAGCCTTTCGAGCGCAGGAAGATGCGGTGCGATTCGAGCAGCTCGCTCTCATCATCGACCCACAATACCGATTTGGCGGGATGCGACATCGTGAGAGTGAATGTAAGCCCCGAATGCGGGGTTGGGTGGGGGAGAAAGCTGCTCCGGGAATGGGGCTGCCGGAATCCGTCCGCCGGCAAGTGCTATCCAACCGGGTCGGGCCTAGATTCTACGCGATGCTAGTCAACGCTCCGCCGTATGCCCTCGCCCAGAACCCTTTTCCCTTGCCCGCTCTCGCGGCGCACGCGGGAAAAGCGGCGTTGGGCGGGGACCGGGAGGTTGCGCTTGCCTGCTTCGTGATCGCGCGGTTGGCCGGGGCGTTGCTCCCGCCCCATGCGCTCCCGACCGAGCTTCGCGAGAAGCGCGCGGCCGCCTGTCGCTCCTGGCTGGCATCCCAGGCGATCCCCGCCGCCATCCGTGCCGACCTCATGGCTGCCGCCGAGTCCACCGCTTCCGCGGAGCGCTCGGCGATCTCGGCGGCGATACGCTCGCTTCGCGGTCATGCGACGAAACACCTCGACGGCGCGTCGGGCCAGGAGCTGGATTCCCTCGCCGCAAGACTAGGCGGCTGATCGGCGTTCAATCGTATATTGAAAGCGCTGCGGGACGGTATGAACGCCAGGGCTTTTTGCTAACCGCCAAGAGCCAATAGCCAAGAGCGCTCTTCGAGGTTTTATGGCTGGTCACAGCAAGTGGAAACAGATCAAGCGGTACAAGGCGGTCACCGACAACCGCCGCGCCGCGCATTTCACCAAGCTGATCCGCGAGATCACGGTGGCCGCGAAGATGGGTGGTGGCGATCCCGCCGGTAATCCGCGCCTTCGCACCGCGATCGAGACCGCGCGCGCCGCGTCCATGCCGAAGGAGAACATCGAGCGCGCGATCAAGAAGGGCACGGGCGAGCTCGAGGGCGTCGAGTACTCCGAGGTCACGTACGAGGGGTACGCGCCGGGAGGCGTGGCGCTCATGATATCCGCGCTCACGGACAACCCCACGCGCACCGTCGCCGACGTGCGGCTCAAGCTCTCGCGCGGCGGGGGCAATCTCGGGGCGACCAACTCGGTCGCGTGGATGTTCGACCGGAAGGGGCAGATTTACCTGCCGGTGGAAAGCCTCGACGAAGACAACACACTCGAAGCCGCGCTGGAAGCCGGCGCGTCCGATTTCGCGCGCGAGGGCGATCAGTTCGTCGTCAGCACCGAGCCCGCCGACCTGCACGCCGTCAAATCTGCGCTGGAATCGAGCAACCTTCCGATCGCCGAGGCCGAGATCGCGTGGATCCCGAAAAACACCGTGAAAGTCGAAGGCGACGTCGCCGAGAGCGTGCTGAAGCTCGTGGAGGAGCTCGAGGACCTCGACGACGTGCAGAAGGTGGACGCGAACTTCGACATCGACGTCGAGGAGATGGCCAAATCCTGAAGCTTTTCGCGTGATAGTTCTCGGGGTCGATCCCGGAACCGCGGTAACCGGCTATGGCGTGGTTCGCCGCGACACGGGCGCGCCTTCGCTGGTCGAGTGCGGGATCATCAGGACGCACCCGAAGGATCCCCTGCCCGACCGGCTGTGCGCGATCCACGACGGAATAGCCGAGCTGATCGAGCGGCACAAGCCGGACTCGCTCGCGATCGAGGACGTCTTCTACGCGCGCAACGTGCGCACGACGATCGTGCTCGGCCACGCCCGCGGCGTCGTGCTGCTGTGCGGCGCCAAGGCCGGACTCGAGATCTCCGAGTACACCCCCGCCGAGATCAAGAAGGCGGTGTGCGGCACCGGCGGCGCGACCAAGGAGCAGGTGCAGTTCATGGTGGGTAGCCTGCTCCGGTTGAAATCTCCCCCGCGCCCCGCCGATGCGGCCGACGGAGTGGCCGCCGCGCTCGCGCACGCGCTCAGCGCGGTGACCGGTCGCAAGCTCGCCGCCGCTGCGATTATTCAGCGCGAGACCGACACTCTGGGCGTGCTGGCCGCGGCGCTCGGTAGATGATCTCGCGCGTCGCCGGCAAGGTCGCGTCCCGCTCCATCGACCGCGTGGAGATCATGACCAGCGGCGGCGTCGCGTACGAGGCCCAGATCCCGCTCAGCGTGGTGGAGATCCTCCCGAAAGTCGGCGAGGAGATCTCGCTCCCGACGCACGTCGTGGTGAAGGACGACGGCTGGCAATTGTTTGCGTTCAGCTCCGAGATGGAGCGGCGCCTGTTCCGGAAGCTGCTGACCGCCAACGGAGTCGGCCCCGCCCTCGCGCTCGGGATGTTGTCCGCGCTGTCCGCGCGCCGGCTCATCCGCGCGCTCCAGGAGAAGGACATCGTCACGCTGCAAGGCGTGCCGCGCGTGGGGCGCAAGACCGCCGAGCGAATGGTGCTGGATCTGGGCGACAAGCTGGACGACGTGCTCGAGGGCGAGGAGCTGACCGGCGAGCCGGTCCGGGGAGCCGGCAGCGAGGACGCGATGCGCGCGCTGATCTCCCTGGGCTACTCCCAGAGCGACGCCGAGCGGGCGGTGCGCGCCGCGCTCGACGGCGGCGGCAAGAGCGTCCCCGAGGTGATCCGGGGCGCTCTCGCGGAGCTGGGAAAAAGGTAGAATTGAGCATGATGCATACGGCCACCCGGACCGCGACGTTCGCCGAGTCGATGATCCGCGAGATGACGCGAGTCGCCAATCGCACCGGCGCGGTGAATCTCGCGCAGGGGTTTCCGGATTTTCCGATGCCCGAGCCGATGAAGGACGCGGCGTGCGCGGCGATCCAGGGCGACATCAATCAGTACGCGATCACCTGGGGCTCGCCCGCGCTGCGGCTCGCGATCGCGGAGAAGTACCGCCGCTGGTACGGGATGGAAGTGGATCCCGAGACCGACGTCACGGTTTGCTGCGGCGGAACCGAAGCAATGGCCTCGACCTTCCTCGCGCTGGTGGATCCCGGCGACGAGGTGGTCGTCATCGAGCCGTACTACGAGAACTACGGGCCGGACGCGATTCTCTCGGCGGCCAAGCCGGTGTACGTTCCGCTCGAGCCGCCTAACTGGACGCTCGACGGCGACCGGCTGCGCAAGGCGTTCTCGAGCAAGACGCGGGCAATCGTCGTCAACACGCCGCACAATCCGAGCGGCCGCGTGTTCACCCGCGAGGAGCTGTCGCTGATCGCAGACCTGTGCATCGAGCACGACGCGATTGCCATCACCGACGAGATCTACGAGCACATTCTCTACGCGGGCAGCCACCACGTGCTCGCGACTTTCCCCGGAATGAAGGATCGCACGGTGACGATCTCCGGGCTCTCCAAGACCTTCAGCTGCACCGGCTGGCGGCTCGGCTACGCGATCGCCCCGCAGCTCGCATCCACGGCTATCAGAAAAGTCCACGACTTTCTGACCGTCGGCGCGCCGGCACCGCTCCAGGCGGCGGGCGCGGTCGGAATGGCGTTCGACACCGAGTATTACAACCGCATCGCGCTCGACTATCGCGCGCGCCGCGATCTCATCATGCCCGCGCTGCACGAGGCCGGCTTCAAGTGCACGGAGCCCGAGGGCGCGTACTACGTGCTCGCTGATTTCTCGGACTTGAGTGATCTCGCCGACATCCCATTCGCGATGTGGCTCGCGGAAGAGATCGGTGTGGCTACCGTGCCGGGGTCGACGTTCTATCACGACGCCGGGACCGCCAGGACCTACACTCGCTTCGCCTTCTGCAAGAAGCTGGAGACCCTGGAGCGCGCGGCCGAGCGACTGTCGAAGCTGGCGGCACGCGTCTGATGAGCCGGACCGAGATCACGACGCCCGAAGCGCTCACCGAGGAGTCGGTCGTCGAGCTGTCGCTCCGCCCGCAGGCGCTGAACGAGTTCATCGGGCAGGACCGCGTGAAGGAGAGCCTGCGCATCTATATAGAAGCGGCTCTCGCGCGGCGGGAAGCGCTGGACCACACGCTCTTTTTCGGCCCGCCCGGACTCGGCAAGACCACGCTGGCGGAGCTGATCGGACGGGAGCTGGGCGTGAATGTGCGACAGACTTCGGGACCGGCGCTGGAGAAGCCCGGCGATCTCGTCGGCACGCTGACCAATCTGCGCGAGCGCGACATCCTGTTCATCGACGAGATCCACCGCCTCCGCCCGATCATCGAGGAGTTTCTCTATCCCGCGATGGAGGATTATCGGATAGACATCCGCCTCTCCGAGGGTCCCAAGGCGCAGACGATCACGATGCCGGTCGAGAAGTTCACTCTCATCGGCGCGACGACCCGGCTCGGCCTGCTCACCCCGCCGCTCCGCGCGCGCTTCGGGATCGAGCAGCGGCTCAACTACTACCCGACCGCAGACCTGGAGCAGATCGTTCGCCGCACCGCCGACGTGCTCGGCGTGTTCGTGGATGATGAAGGCGCGCTCGAGATTGCGAGCCGGGCGCGCGGTACGCCACGCGTCGCGAACCGGCTGCTGCGCCGCATCCGTGACTTCGCGCAGGTGCGCGCGGACGGCCGAATTACTCGCGCGGTAGCGCACGAGGCCTTGCAACTGCTCGAGGTGGACCAGTTCGGGCTCGACGAGATGGACACGCGGCTCTTGCGCGCGGTGATCGAGAAGTTCGACGGCGGCCCGGTAGGAATCGGATCGATCGCAGCCGCGGTAGGCGAGGACGCCGACACGATCGAGGAAGTGTACGAGCCGTTCCTGGTGCAGAACGGATTCCTGCACCGCACGCCGCGCGGGCGCGTCGCCACCGCGCAGGCGTACCGCCACTTCGGATTCACGCCGCCCGCGGGCACCGGCGGCGGGAGCCAGCCCAGTCTCTTCCAGCGCTGAGCGCAGGATGCCGGCCGGCAGCCGGACGGCGGACTACGACTTCGATCTCCCGCCTGAGCTCATAGCGCAGACGCCCGCTGGGCGGCGGGACGAGAGTAAGATGCTGGTGCTGGACCGCGCGGCGGGAACGATCGCGCATCGCAAATTCACCGACCTGCCCGAGTATCTGTCGGCGGGCGACGCGCTCGTGCTCAACAGCAGCAAAGTCATCCGCGCGCGGTTGCTCGGCACGCGCGACAGCGGCGCGCCCGCCGAGGTCATGCTGATCAAGCCGCTCGGCGACGGACGGTACGAGGCGATGGTGCACCCCGGCGGGAAGCTGAGACCGGGACGAAGAGTTACCGTCTCGCCGCAGCTCCAAGTCGAGATCCAGGAGATGACCGACCGTCGGACTCGGATCGTGCAGCTTCTCACCGAGCTTCCGTTCGACGAAGCGATCGAGCGATTCGGCCACGTTCCTCTGCCGCCGTACATCCGTCGCGCAGACGAAACCGAGGACGCGACGCGGTATCAGACGGTGTACGCGCGGGAGCCCGGTTCCGTCGCCGCTCCGACGGCGGGTCTCCATTTCACCGAGGAGGTGCTCGACCAGATCTGGAAGCGCGACGTGAGCATCGCGAAGGTCGTCCTGCACGTCGGTGCCGGCACGTTCAAGCCGGTGGAGGTCGAGGATCCGGCGGACCATGTGATACACGAGGAATGGTTCACCATTTCGGCGACCACGGCAGACCTGTTGAACGCCACCCGCGATCGTGGCGGGAGCATCACGGCGGTCGGAACGACGGCCGTACGCACTCTCGAGTCGGCCGTTTCCAGCGATCGCCGCTTCGCTCCGACTTCCGGTGAAACCGCGATCTTCATCAGGCCGGGATTCAAGTTCAGGGCAGTCGATCGCCTGCTGAGCAACTTTCATCTGCCACGATCCACGCTGTTGATGCTCGTTGCTGCATTCGCGGGCTACGACTTGGTCACGGAGGCGTACCAGGCGGCGATCGCTGAGCGTTACCGGTTCTATTCTTACGGCGACGCGATGCTGATTCTCTGAGCAGCTACATTTCGGCGATGTTCGCATTCGAGGTGAACGCCACCGCTGGCCCGGCCAGGACCGGCGTTTTCCATACTCCCCACGGACCGGTCGAGACGCCGGCATTCATGCCGGTCGGAACGCTCGCGACGGTCAAAGCACTCGACCCCACCGAGCTGAAGGACGCGGGAGTCACGATGTTGCTGGCGAACGCTTATCACCTCCACCTTCGCCCGGGCGACGACGTCGTGCGCGACGCGGGCGGGCTGCACGACTTCATGTGCTGGGACGGACCGATCCTCACCGACTCCGGCGGATTCCAGGTGTTCTCGCTCGCGAAGCTATGCACGGTGACCGAAGAGGGCGTCGAGTTCCGCAGCCACATCGACGGCTCCACGCGCCGCTTCACCCCCGAATCGGTCATGCAGATCGAGCGCAACCTCGGCGCCGACGTGATCATGCAGTTCGATCACGTGATTCCAGGCCAGTCGGACGGCGCCAGCTCGCGCGACGCGAGCGAGCGCAGCCTCCGCTGGCTCGCGCGCTGCAGGCAGGAACATGCGCGCCTCGCGCAGGACGACCCGGCGGAGAAGCAGGCGCTCTTCCCGATCGTCCAGGGCGCAATCCACCAGGACCTCCGGCGCGAAGCGGCTCGCTCCGTCACCGACATGGGCGACTGGCACGGGTTCGGAATCGGCGGCCTGTCCGTCGGCGAGGAAAAGCCGGCGATGTACGAGATGATCGAAGTCGTGGATGAAGCTCTGCCGCGTGACCGGCCCCGCTACCTGATGGGCGTGGGCTTCCCCGCCGATCTGATCGAGGCCGTGCGCCGCGGGGTCGACCTGTTCGACTGTGTCGCGCCCACCCGAATGGGGCGTAACGGCACGGCCTTCGTCCCCGACGGGCGGATCAACGTCCGCAACGCCGAGCTGAAGGCCGACAACCGCCCGCTCGACGAGAGCTGCGGTTGCCCCACCTGCACGCGCTTCAGCCGCGCGTATCTGCGCCACCTTTTTACGTCCGACGAGATGCTCGGGCCCCGGCTTCTCTCGCTGCATAATGTACATTTTCTGGCGCGGCTCATGCGCACCGCGCGCGAGACCATCCGCGACGGCACGTTCGACGCCTGGAGCCGCGACTGGCTCCAGCGACACAACACCACGCCCTCCAATTCCCGAACCGGGATCAACGCTCAATGACCACGATGACCTTCGCCGCTCTCGCCATCTTCGCGCCCGCCGGTGGCAACCCACTGCTCGGCCCGCTGTTCATGTACGGCGCGATCTTCATCATCTTCTACTTCGTTCTCATCCGCCCCGGCCAGAAGCAGCGCAAGGCGCACGAAGCGCTGATCAAGGCGCTCAAGAAGGGCGACGAAGTCGTGACCGCCGGCGGCCTCGTCGGCGAAGTGCTGCACATCAAGGAGACGATGAAGGAAGGCACGCCCGCGCCCACGATGGAGGACCGCGTCACCATCCGGTCCGGCGAATCCAAGATCGTCATCGAGCGCGGCCGCATCACGAAAGTCATCCGGCCCACGACAGCCGGGGCCTGACCGGCGTGAAGACGCTCGACATCCGCGTGCTCGGCGATCCGATCCTCCGCCAGGACACGACGCCGGTCGCGGAAGTCACCGACGAGCTCCGGCAGCTCATCAAGGACATGTTCACTACGATGTACGCGGCCGAGGGAATCGGCCTCGCCGCGCCGCAGGTCGGCCGCACCGAGCGGCTCGCGGTCGTGGACGTCGAAGGCGCGAAGTACGCGCTCATCAACCCGGAGATCCTCACGCGCGAAGGGTCGGCGCGCGCCGAGGAAGGGTGCCTGTCGATTCCGGACGTGTTCGGCGAAGTCGAGCGCCCGCACCGCGTAACCGTGCGCGCGCTCGACGTCGAAGG
>JANLGX010000203.1 GCA_024654005.1 Gemmatimonadaceae bacterium
GATTCGTTGAGCATGCGCGGGCCCATGAACATGCCGTGATGCCAGTACAGCGCGTTCGCGGCCACCGGAAGCAGCGCCCAGAGCGCGATCAATCGCTCGCCCGGCTTCAACCTGGGAGCGGCGAGCAGGAAAAGTCCGGCCACGACGACTACCGGAATCGGAGTTCCCAGGAGATGGAGGCTCAGCGCCGTGAGATCGGAGGACGTAAACCCGATCGCTTCGACGACACCGTACATGTTGCCCCACGGGTCGCGGTGAAATCCCAACCCCATGGCCGGCCCCTGCGCGGCGGTGTAGCCGAAGCGCAGAGGGCTTCCGAAAAACCTCGCGTTGTACGCGCCCAGCGCGGCGAAGAAAGGAAGTGCACCGACGATCGCCGCGGACACCGAGCGTAGCCACGCGCGCGTCGGGAAGTCGCGGAACGGCGACGATCCCGCGAAGATCACCGCGACGACCGCCGCGGTCACGACCGCCGTTAGCGGCCGGATGGTAAACGCGGCTGCGGTGGCGCCGCCGGCAAGCGCCGGCCAGATGAATCCTCCGTCGTCCCGCGCGCGCAAGCCGAAGTAGATCGCGGTAGTCGCGAAAGCCGCGGTGGAGACGTGGTTCATGTATGCGCCGGCGTGCGCGATGAAAAACGGGCTCGCGGCTGCGAGCAGCGCGCCGGCGCGCGCGACCGCCCGATCTTCCGGCAGCAGCCGCTCGGCCGCGAGCGCGGTGAAGTAGACCGCGACGCCGCACAGAATCGGTCCGACGGCCCACACCGCGCCAAAGCGGAAGCCGGCCGCCAGTAGCATGACGTGGCCGGGCGGATACTGCGACACCCAGCCGTTCGGCGTCTGCAGCGAGTTCTGAATGTGCCAGAACTCGCTCCAGCGGTCCACGGGCCCCGCCATGCTGCCGGCGGCGACGAAGCGCGCCTGCAGCAGCTGCACCATCGCGTCGATCAGGTTCGGCTTGCCGTCGAGGACCCAGAGCGAGAAAGCGGCCGCATATACCGCGGCGAGCGCCGCCGCCGCGAGCGCGAACCAGTGGAGCGGCACGCTGGTGAGCGCTCGACCTGCCCGCGCCAGCCCGCCTTCGATGCGCTCGCGGCCGAGCGCTCGCGCGAGGATTACGCCGACCGCGAGCGCTATCGGCGCGCCGATCAGCATCAGCGAGTGGTCCTGCTCGGTGAAGAGCAGAATGTCGTTGCCGATGACGCCGATCTCGCGGCCGTACAACAGCCGGAACACCGGCAGCGCCACGAGTGCAGCCAGCACCGCGCCGCATACGCGGCGGAATACGCTCACGATGTGCCCGAGACTTTCCTGTCGGGCAGCGACGGTCCCAGCAGCCTGACGCTGCGGGGCGTGAGGCTCCGCGCGCCGCGCCGCCGCGCTGGCAGTCGGGGCTGCGACCTGGCCGTGAGCTGCGCCCGGAAGATGTGCCCGATCGCCGCCACTCCGTCACGCCAGGTGATCTTCTTTCCCTCCGCGTACGTCCGCCCGTAGTAGTTGATCGGGACTTCGTATATCCGCGCGCCCATCTGCGACAGTCGCGCGAGAATCTCGGGCTCGATTCCGAACCGCCGGCTCGTCAGCCGCATCGTGAGGAACGCGTCCCGGGAGAACGCCTTGTAGCCCGACTCCATGTCGGTGACGTTCAGGTCCGTCAGCATGTTGGACAGCAGCGTGAGAGCGCCGTTGCCGACGCGGTGCCAGAAGTACAGCACCCGGTGCGCCCCCGCTCCGCCGAACCGCGAGCCGACGACCGCGTCGGCGTATCCGTCCACGATCGGCGCGATGAGCGACGGGATGTCCTGCGGATCGTACTCCAGGTCCGCGTCCTGGATCAGGACGATGTCGCCGCGCACGAGCGACGCGGCGGTGAGTATCGTCGAGCCCTTGCCCCTGTTGCGCTCGTGCGCGTGAACCTGGAGCGACGGCGTGACCGCCGCCCGCGCCCTGAGCTCCGCCAGTGTGTCGTCAGTGGACCCGTCGTCCACGGCCACGATGTCGAGCTGCATGTCGGCGCTCTCGAGCCGGTGCCGCAGCAGCTCCAGCGCGTCGATGGTGGCGCCGATCGTTGCCGATTCGTTGTAGCAGGGGATGATGACGCTGAGGATCATGTGGGAAATTGCCGGGGTGCTAGCGCTGATGCCGCCTCGCAGGCCGACGCATAATGTACGAGATGGGGACGAGGATTCGGCTTCGCTGGCAACTTCCCACGGATCAACGCTACGGGCTCGGACATCAGCCCGGTTGACTTAAGCCAACCGTAGCGTTAACGTAGATGTATCGTAGCGCCGTCCCTATGAATTGCAGACGGGAGAATGATGTGCTCCGGATGATTTCGATGCGCGAATTGAGGAATACCCCGGGCAGATTCTGGAAAACCCTGAAGGGGGACCGGATGGTGGCACTCGCCGTGAATGGCGTACCGCGGGCTATCGTGGTCAGTATTCCCGACGGAGATCTCGAGGCGGCCGTGAAGCTCGTCACGCGCGTGCGGGCGCAGGAAGCACTTGATGCCGCCCGGCGGATCAGCGCCGAACGTGGTACAGACCGCATGACCCTGGATGAGATAAACGCTGAAATCTCTGCGGTACGCCGCACATTGCGGAGCGGCGGCGAAGAGCGATAACTCGCGCAGGCAATCCTCAAGAATCACGCATGCGGCGAGTCGTTATAGACACGAACGTTCTGGTGTCTGGCATTCTGTCGCGGATTGGACCGCCTGGGCGGATCGTCGAGTCCCTGATCCAGGGAACGCTGGTTACACTCTATGACTCGCGTATAGTCGCGGAGTACGAGGGGGTGCTCCGCCGCCCACGCCTCCGCCTTCCTCTCTCGATGGTGATCGTGCTGCTGGATAGCATCCAGATCGGCGGTTTCGCGGTTGCTGCGCTACCACTCCCAGGCGTGGTTCTCCCGGATGTCACGGACCTGCCGTTTCTCGAGGTCGCTGCCGCGGGAGCGGCGGATTATCTGATCACCGGCAATGGCCCGCATTTCATCCCGGTACGGGGACGGCATGCCGTCACAGTCGTTTCACCTCGCCAGTACGTCGATCTTCTGGATGGTGTCGCTGAGCGGACATAGACGCACGCTGTTCCGTTTTCTTGCAGGCGATGATGTGGTACCGCGCGAAACCGGAGGATTACGCCTGGAGCGCTGCCGGAAGTTAGGACTTGTTGGTGCGCACACGGCCAGGATTCACCCTCATTGAAGTCGTCATCGCCGCGTTCGTGTTCGCCGTCGGCGTCCTGGCTCTCGAGGCAACGGCAGTGACCGCGCTGCGACAGCTGCGGCGAGCGGCAGACCTCTCGCTGGCGGCATCGGTGGCGCGCACGCGCCTGGAGACGTTGGCCGCGTCCCGCTGTGCCGGCCTCACCGGCGGCGTCGACACTATCGGCGCGGTGATTTCAGCGTGGAGTCTCGAGCCGACGGCTTCGCCGTCGATCCGCGGCGTGTCCCAAACCGTTACGTACGAGCTCGATGGCGCCGAGCGCGCTGACAGCTACCACGCCATGGTCCAATGCTCGCCGTGAAGGCGCGCCGGGGATTCACGCTGCTCGAACTGATCGTCGCCATCGCCGTCCTCTCGGTGGTGGGAGGCGCGATCTGCGAAGGCCTCCGCCGCCAACAGCAGGTGTTTCGCTCGATCGCCCTGATGATCGCTGCGCGCAGCGATGTCCGCGACGCGGGCGAAGTGCTCGCGACGGATATCCTCTCCGCGTCGCCCATCGATACTCTGCCCGTAACGAGCGACTCCGCGGTCGAATTCTCGAGCACCATCGGTGTAACCATCTCCTGCGATTCCGCACCGGGTTACACGATCAGGATTCCGCCGGAACGGCTCGCGAGTGGGCTCCAGCTCACTGCCTTGCTCGCGACTCCCGACAGCAACGATCTCGTTCTGATTTTCAACGACGATTCTGCCGCGACCGCGGGACAGCCTCGCTGGGAACGGCACACGATCGCGTCGGTTTCGTCCCAGGGTGCGAGCACCGCATGTCCCAGCTCGACGGGCTTCACGTCGGCAGGCGACGGCGCTGCGGCAACATCGGTCATTGCGCTTCGCACCGCCGCGAGCGGCGGAATACTGCGGGGCGCGCCCATTCGCATCGTCCGCCGGGGTCGCTACAGCCTGTATCGCTCCTCCGACTCGCGCTGGTACCTCGGCCAGCGCCGCTGCGATCCGCTCGGGCCATCGAGCTGCCGTCCGATCCAGCCCGTCAGCGGTCCGTACGCCGGGTATTCGCCAGCCGGCGGGAGTGGCGTGTCGTTCGAATACTTCGACGCGGCCGGGACCGCGCTCACCTCATGGGATGCGGGCTCGCGTGTCGCCCGAATAGGCGTCGTCGTTCGGGGCCGGTCCCAAGTGCTTCCCCGCTTCGGCCGGTCGTCGACCGGAAACTACGCCGATTCGTCCGCCACCTCGGTCGCGCTCCGCAACCGTGAATGACCGGTGGAGCAGGGCAGGCTTCGTGCTCTTTCTCGCCATCCTGGCGGTCGTTGTCGCAGGCGCGCTGATCATCGCCACGCACGCCGCGGTCAGCCTCGAGCACAGGGTTGGAGCCGCGGCGATCAACCGCCAGCGTGCCTTCGCCGCCAGTGAGTACGGACTCTGGTCGTCTGTCGCCAACTGGGATGCCGCGAACTCGGCGCTCGAGCCCGGTGCCGCTACGAGGAAGGTGGTCCGGGCGGGCGCTGATAGCGCCATCATCACGACAGTGCGGCTGAACACCGAGTTGTATTGGCTGGTCGCCGACGCCGTAGCTGGCGATCCCGAACGCGGAGCTCGGCGCAGAACAGCTATAAATCTCCACGTGACAACCGACTCGGCAGGGACGCACGTCACGCCCGTCCGGCGATCCTGGAGCGAAGTGCACTGACTGCCTTCTCCAAGTAGCTACATGAAGCTACATTATCTGGATGGTATCCGTGGGCATTCGTGAGCTCAAGAACAACCTCAGCCGCTACCTGAAAAGGGTGCAGGCGGGGGAGCGGGTGCTGGTCACCGACCGCGGCCGGACCGTTGCGGAGCTCCGGCCGCCGGAGCCCGAAGGCGATATTGATCAACCTCATATGGCGACCTACAACCGCCTGGTTCGCGAGGGCGTCCTCCGGCCGGGGCGCGGCGGGGACCCGTTCGCGAAGTGGCCACCGAAAGGGATGATCCGGCTGCCGCCGGGCACCGCTCAACGTCTGATCGACGAAGATCGAGATGAGCGATGAGTTCGGTCAACGATGGTATTCTGAAGACGACGTATGTAGAGACGAGCTCGTTGCTCGCGGCGATTCTCGATGAGGATGCCGACGCCCATCGGGAACTTGAAACCCCGGCGCGCCGCGTTACGTCGGCGCTTACGCTTGTAGAGGCCCGGCGCGCGGTTACGCGAGAACGAATCCAGAAGCGAATCGACGCGGATCAGGAGTCCGCGCTACTTGTCGCCCTCGAAACCTTCACGGCGCAGTGTACCGTCTCCGCGATCACGACGGACATTCTCCAGCGCGCAGGACGGAGATTTCCCGTAGAGCCAGTTCGAACGCTCGACGCGATCCATCTCGCCACGATCGAATCGGTCGAGATCCCGCCGGATCTCGTCCGCGTACTCACCCGCGATCGAAGGGTGCGCGAAAACGCGGTGGCGTTGGGCTACCAGGTTGAGTGAGAAGCCCTCCCCCAACTGCGAATCTCCGGCTTCCAATTGTTACTTCCTGCGGCGCTGATCGTTTTGCGGTTGTAAGTCGCCCGTGATCAGGCGCTCAAAACCGGCCTCCTCACGGCGCGCAACCAGAAGCAAGAGCATCGTTTAAGGCGCGCCACTTAAAGTTTTTGTTGACAAAGGTGGCAGGGCGCCAGACTTTAGCGAACCTCCACCAGGACAGCATGGCGCTTCTCGGCCGTCGTAAGCCGACCGTGGGCCTAGACATAGGTTCCGGACTGATCAAGGCAGTAGTGATCGACCACTCCAAGGGTGAGCCGGAGCTGGTCAAGGTCGGCATTGCCCCCCTGTCCACGGACGCGATCGTGGAAGGAGAGGTCATGGACCCCGGGATCGTCGCGGACGCGATCCGCGAGTGCCTGGCGATGGCCGAGGTCAAGACCAAGGAAGTCGTTACCGCCGTCGGCGGCCGCGACGTGATCGTCAAGAAGATCCAGGCGGAGCGCGTGGGCGAGCGTGATGCGCGAGAGGTGATGCGCTGGGAGGCGCAGCAGCACGTCCCGTTCGACGACATGGACGCGGTCGAGCTCGACTTCCAGGTCCTCGATCCGG